>JAPLMC010000060.1:0-11014 GCA_026387215.1 Candidatus Omnitrophota bacterium | reverse complement strand
TTATTAAACAGGTTAGCGAATTCCTACAAAAGTAAATCAGATTATGTAAAGGCAGCTGAAATATATAAAAAAATGACCGAACTGAAGCCTGAAAATATAGGTAATTTTCAGATGCTTTCCAATGCATACAAAAATGCTGGCCAGAATGATAAAGCAGTCATGGTGTGGGAAGATTTGACAAGGGACTCTAATGATGCAAAAGTTTTTATGCAGGCTGCAACTTTTTACAAAGAAGGAAATGATATAGAAAAGGCAATTGCTGCAATGAAAAAGGCAATAGAGCTCGAACCTGATAATGTAAGTTATTTACAGGCCATTGAAGGACTTTACATTAGCACTAATAAATTCGATGAAGCAGAATTAGTTTGTAATAAGGTTTTAACCTGCGCCAAAGCATCTTGGCAGAAAGAATGGGCAAATTCAGAGCTTATAAAGATTTACCAGAAACAGAATAAGTTAGCTGATTTAATTGTAAAATTTGAAAAGGATTTAGAGCAGTCGCCAAAAGAGATAACTATATACAAGTCTCTTGTTGACTTATACAAGGGGAATGCTGAATTAGACAAAGCAGCCGGAGCTTATGAAAGAGCAATAGCCCAAGGTTTAAACGATAGGGATACAAATAACAAGCTTCTGGATTTATATGAGCGCTCAAATAAGCTTGATAAGGCAGAGATACAGCTTAAAAAGATTATTGGAATGGCACCGCAAGAAAATGCTCTTTATGAAAGATTAGCTAATTTATTATTTAAAGCTGGCAAAAAAGAGGATGCTAAAAGAGTATGGAATGAACTTTTGGCAAAAGTAGGAAATGATGCACGCATGTTTTCAAGGTATGGAGATAAGCTGAACGAATGGGGCGATGTTAATGGTGCAGTAGCTCAAAATAGAAAAGCCCAAGCTCTTGATGTAAAAAATTTATCATATACAATACGTATAGCGGATATTCTTGCAGGCAAAGGGGATTTTAACGCTGCGAAAAAAGAGTTAAACGATGTAATCGCAAAAACAACAGATACTCGGATAAAACAGGAAGTGGAAAGAAAAATTAAGGATATAGAGGCGAAATTAAACGCTCCAAAAGCAGCGCTAGCAAAACCAGTTGTGGCAAAGGAACTGAAGCAAAAGCCGTCTGAGAAAAAAGGCTTTTTCTCCATATTCGATGCCCCAAAAACAGTGCCAGTAAAATCAGCTGCGGCAGTGGAACAAAAGCAAAAATTACCAGAGAACAAAAAAGGCTTTTTCTCCATATTCGATGTGCCAAAACAAGCACCAGCAAAACCAACTGCGGTAGCAGAACAAAAGCAAAAGTCAACAGAGAAGAAAAAAGGCTTTTTTTCTATAGAGTAGCATAAAAAGCAAAGAGGTGTGGCAATGAAGAAGATAGTAATTTTAGTAACGCTTATTGTATTTGTCTATAGTGGCACGGTCTTTGCAGCAGCAAAGACCAAGTCTGCTGCAGTAGAAGCAAAAAAGGTTGAAGATAAAAAGATAGTGGAGCCTAATGTAATGTGTAAATTTAAAACAAAAGAAGAGATGCAGGAATTCGAGAAACTTTATACTGCAAAGCAGGCAACGTTTACCAGGATGAGCGTGTTGCAGGTATATTTTTCAGTGGAGCAGAGCAATCTGCAGGAAATAGACAATCAAATGGATAAGAAATTTAATTTCAAAATGGATCCGAATAAGATGTATGATTTAAATAGAGATACTATGGAGATAAGGGAAACAGGCGATACTTTGCAACAGACTGCGCAGTAATAAGTAGATAATTTAAATATGTAATTAGCCCCGTTCTTTCTTGCTTTGAAGTGAGAAAGAACGGGGTGTTTTTTTTGAAAGAAAACCGCGTTTTTATGTGTCTTATATAGTGAAAACGTGGTATTATTAAGTATATGTTTGATGATATTCATGATCTGATAGGGCGTTGTATAGAACGCGAGGAAAAGGCGTGGATAGAGTTTATCGATAGGTTCTCAGGCCTTGTATATTATTCAGCAAGGGAGAGGCTTAAGAAAAATGGCTATAGTTTTAGTGAGCAGGATATTCAGGATATTGTTCAGAATGTATTTATAGATATATGGGAAAAGTCGATGTTAGCTGAAGTCAGAGAAAGACATAAAATAAAGGCATGGCTAAGCATAACAGGTCAGACTAGGGCGCTGAATTTTATGCGAAAGAAAAAGGAAAGACTTCTGAGTGAAGAGGAGTTGTTTAAAGTTGAAAATATAGTTTCAGATAAAAAGGAAGATTACAGGGCAGAGTTAATAGAGGAGTTGGAAAAAGCTATTGAAAAATTTCCTCTTAGAGAAAAAATTATACTGAAATTAAATATAGTGCATTCTAGAACGCACAAAGAAATAGCGGATTTCATGAATATGCCTATCAACACAGTTTCCACAATAATAGCGCGGAGAAAAGAGTTTTTGAGAAAAATTTTAAACTCAACAACTTGACACTTTAACAATGTCGCTTTTGTCAAGTTTATGGAGGCAAACATGAAATGCTTGGATGAGAAAGCGCTTTCGTCGTATCTGGATGAAAGGCTTTCTGATGTGGAGCGGAAAAATATAGAGGAGCATATTGCGGATTGCAATATTTGTCTTGGCATGCTTTTAGTGGCATATGAAAGTCAGCATTGCAATAAGAAATGTCCATCTATATTAAAGGATAAGATAAAAAATAGGCTTGGCTTAAAGCAGCCGAAGAAAAGGCCTGAATTAAAATGGTTTTTTGCAGGTCTATTTTTCTTTGTTCTGTCTTTTGTTTTCAGGCACTATTTTTTGCAATTTCTTGCAATTTCCGTTATTTTAGGATTTAAGTGGGTGATGGAAGGTGAATCAGCTAAAAGAGTTATAATGATTTTTAAAGGGATCCAGGAAAAAGAAAAAAAAGTTGAAAGAAAATCGTCTCCAGATGTGTCTAATATATCAGGAGGTGATAGATATGGTAAACCAGAATAGCGGAGTAGAGGTGCTGAGGTTGCATAGACTCAGCGGGGAGTCTAATCTTAAGGCTTTTGCAGACGTGTCGTTTGCAGGCGTTTTTATAGTGAAAGGTCTTAAGGTTGTAGAAGGCAAAAACGGTTTATTTGTAGGCATGCCAGCTAGAAAAGGTAAGGATGACAAATGGCATGATACAGCGTATCCTTTGACAAAGGAATTCAGGGAATCCCTGAATGAGGTTGTGTTGGAGGCATACGAAGAGGAAAAGCAGTAACAGGATGGTGAACTAAAAATAACCGCGTCCAGATTATAAATCTGGACGCGGTTTAATATGGCGCCCTTGACAATATGATTTTTTAGAGATATACTTTATAAAAAAGGAATTAGTGCTATGTCTAATATTTTTAAAATAATTCTTGTATTTTTGATAATAGTAAGCGTAGTTTCCATTATAATGGCTGTGATAGGATTTGTTGATAAAGGAAGAGAATATGCGAAAAGACTTGTTGTGGAAGATAAGTTTGCGATTGCTTTAAAAGAGAAAAAAAATATTGAAAAAGAATTAGAAACAGTTAGATCCGCTAAAGAGTTAATAGAAGTCGAAATTGCTAAACGTGAAAAGTTAGTAGAAGAGCTTTCTTCTCAGCTTGAAGAAGCAAAACAAAAAAGCGAATCTGTAAGTGCGAAACTAGATGCAAGCAAGATAGAGTTGGCAAAGATTAAAATAGATCTAGATAATGAGAAGAAAGAAAAATTAGCTATGTCAAAGAAATTTGATAGCCTTAAGTCTGATTATGATAATATAAAAAAGGAAGCATCGAGGCTTACCAAAGAAAAGATGGATCTTGAAAAAAGAATAACAGAATCACAGGAAAAACAGTCTGTTAGTCTAGACACTATAGTTATAAACCCGAATGATAGTAATAAGATGGCTAGCCAGGTTGTACAACCAGTTATGAAAGGGCAGATTCTGGTAGTTAATAAGGAATACGGTTTTATTGTTACTGATATAGGTAAGGATAAAAATATTCAACAAGGCATAAAGTTTGATGTAATGGACGGATCTAAGCTTTTAGGACAAGCGCAGATAGATAAGATTTATGATACAATGTCTTCTGCTGTAATCCTTCCCGGCGGTAAGATAGATGATATGAAGAAAGGTAATGTGATTGTTGAAATCCGTTAGTATAGTAATTCCCCCCGACAAGTCAATATCTCATCGCGCTGTAATGCTGGCATCTATCTCAAAAGGTTCTACGCGCATAAAAAATATATTAATGGCAGAGGATATAAAGCGGACAATTGAAGCATTTCGCGCTATGGGCGTAAAGATTTCTATATATAGACACGTTACCCAGGTTGATGTTGTTGTGCGTGGTGTTGGCATGGTCGGGTTAAAAAAACCTGCCAAGCCGTTATATTTAGGCAATTCTGGAACAACTATGCGAATATTGCCTGGTATTTTAGCAGGACAAGATTTTGAAGTGGTTTTAGAAGGAGACGAATCGCTTTCAAAAAGGCCTATGCAAAGGATTACAGTGCCTTTAAAAAAGATGGGAGTGAAGATAGAAGGGCATAGAGAGGAAAATATAGAGCGTAGGGCCGAGGAAATAAAGCCTCCTTTAAAAATTCGTGGAGGGAAATTAAAGGCTATCAAATATAATTCAAAGATTGCGAGCGCTCAAGTAAAATCCTGTATCCTGTTAGCAGGTCTTTTTGCAGACGGCATTACCCACGTTACTGAGCCAGAAAAATCAAGAGATCATACGGAGAGAATGCTTGCAATGTTTGGGTGCAAGGTGAGAGATGAAGGGCTTAAAGTTAGTTTGAAAGGGCCGGTATGTTTGAGATCTCCAGGTGTAATTGAAATCCCAGGAGATATCTCTAGCGCTGCATTTTTTATTGTTGCAGGGTGTATTTCCCCTGGTGCAAAGATCATTATTAAAAATGTTGGTTTAAATCCAACACGCATAGGCATATTGGATATACTAAAAAAAATGGGAGCTAATGTTAGTTTAAAATTTAAAGTTACCCCTCGACTTCTCTCAGGTCAAGAAAGTTTAAAGTTGGAGCCAGTAGGTGATATTGTAGTTAAATCTAGCAGGTTTAAAGGCATTGCGATTTCACCGAAAGAAGTTGTTAGAGCGATAGATGAGATACCCGTAATAATGGTAGCTGCGTGTTTTGCAAAAGGCAGAACTATTATAAAAGGCATACAAGAACTGCGCGTGAAGGAGACTGATAGAGTTGAATCCATGGTTACGAATTTGCGTAAGATAGGAGCAGATATCAAAGTAAAAGGCGAACTGATTGTTATAAATGGGGGCAAGCTGCTGACTAGTGCAAGCGTGTCCAGCTTCGGTGATCACAGGACTGCAATGAGTATGATGGTGGCTGGACTTGGCGCAAAAGGCAAAGTTATTGTAACAGACCTGGATTGCATAAATAAATCCTTTCCGAATTTTCTAGATATACTAAACAAATTGAATTGACAAAGAAAACCACCTTTGTTAAAATTAAGTAAATTAGCCTTAAAACCTGAGGTGTTGAATGATCAAAATTTTTAAATTACTGAAAAAGTATTTCGATAATTTTTTAGGCCTGTTTTCTAACGATATGGGTATTGACCTTGGCACGGCTACAACGCTTGTCTATGTAAAAGGCCAGGGTATTGTTCTGTGTGAACCTTCAGTCGTGGCTATTCAAAAAAGCACTCATGCTGTCCTTGCAGTTGGAACAGAAGCTAAAAGAATGCTTGGCCGTACTCCAGGCAATATAGTTGCAATAAGGCCTATGAAGGATGGCGTTATAGCAGATTTTGAAATAACAGAAGACATGCTCAGGTATTTTATAAAAAAGATCCACAATAGAAAAGTTTTTGTAAGGCCTAGAATGGTTATTGCTATACCGTCTGGTATAACAGAGGTTGAAAAACGCGCTGTAAAGGATTCTGCCGAACATGCAGGCGCTCGGGAAGTATATCTTATAGAAGAACCTATAGCAGCTGCCATAGGAGTTGGGCTTCCCATAGAAGAACCAGCTGGCAATATGATTATTGATATAGGAGGCGGCACAACGGAGATAGCAGTTATCTCTCTTGCGGGCATTGTATTTTCGCGTTCTATCAGGATAGGCGGAGACGAATTAGACGAAGCTATTATAGAACATCTTAAGAAGACGTATAATTTGATGGCAGGAGAACGCACTGCAGAAGATATTAAAATAAAGATAGGCTCTGCGTACCCGCTTGAGCAGGAATTAACAATGGAAGTCCGCGGTAGAGACTTGGTAGCGGGTCTTCCGAAAACAATTACCATATCTTCAGAGGAAATAAGAGAAGCAATTGCCGGGCCTGTTTCAGCAATACTTGAGGCTACAAGGATGACTCTTGAAAGAACTCCTCCGGAACTTTCCGCAGATTTGATTGAAAGAGGAATAGTGCTGGCAGGCGGAGGGGCTCAGCTGAGAGGCATTGACAAACTGATAAGCGAAGAAACAGGGCTTCCTGTTCACATTGCAGAAGATCCTACTACAGCAGTGGCTCTTGGCACAGGCAAAGTCTTAAGCGAAATAAAATACCTCAGAAAAGTTACAGTCCGCTCTAGGATGGAATTTTAAAATTGCGTGATAAAACCAGAAAAAAATCTTCCTATAATAGTAGTCTTGATTTTTATAGCTGCTATAGTGTTGTCTTCCCAAATTTTTTCTTCTGAATTTCGAATAAAAACTCTGGATATTTTTAGAATCCCCTTAAAAATAATCTCTGGCTCTGTCTATGCGCTGCGGGATGTGGCTGAATTCAGGGAAAAACAGATGGAAAATAAACTTCTCAGAGAAAATATAGCTAATCTAGAAAAAGAATTATTGAATTTAAAAGAAGCAGCTCTGGAGAATGAAAGGCTCAGGAAACTTCTTGATTTCAGAGAATCGGGTAGAAGCAAATTTGTTCCGGCGCTTGTTATAGCTAGAGACCCTGCAGGCTTAAACGATACTGTTATTATTGACAGGGGTAAGAAAGATAAGATCGAAAAAGGCATGATTGTTATAAGCGGCTCTGGCCTTGCAGGAAGGGTTATTGAGACAGGATGGAGGATATCCCGAGTTCTTCTTATTACAGATTATGATTCTACATTTAGCGGGATTACGGAAAGAACAAGGGATGAGGGCGCCCTTTCAGGTAATATGAGAGCAGGTCTTACTATGAAGTATCTGGATCTTGGTTGTGATGTAAAAAAAGGCGATAAGATTATTACATCCGGGCTGTACGGCGTTTTTGAAAAAGGCATATTGATAGGAGAAGTTGTTTCTTTAGATTCTGATTCTACAGGGCTTTATATGAATGCAGTTATCAAGCCCAATGTAGATATCAGAAAATTGGAAGAAGTGCTGGTAGTTAGATGACATTATTTATCTGGATAATAATATTAGGTTTTTTGCAAAGCGCTACCCAATTGAGTATTAATTTTCTAGGACTTTTTGCTATTTTTGCAGGTCTTAAAAAGGGACCTTTATGGGGGTTATTTATAGGTATATTCATAGGGAGTTTTGCAGAGATATTGTCATCTCAAGCTCCGGGTTTAAATCTTATGCTTTATAGCGGGGTTGGACTTGCCGCAGGAATAATTAAGCAGAAGATATACTACAGAGAAGGTGTTGCTATGGAATTTCTTTTTTCATTTTTTGGGATGCTATTTTTTTATCTCGCGTATTTTGCGTTTACAAAGACGACCCAGGCAGGCGTGTTGTTTACAATAATTTTTTCAAGTATTATCTCGCCTTTATTTTTCAAGCTTATTGATACTAATACCGCCTCAATCGCGTAGGCTGCCTCATAGGTTGTCTGCGAGGTTGATGTAATTCAAAGGGATTATGAGAACAAAAATACTACAGATTTTTTTTACAATATTTTTTGTTCTGGTGAGTGCATGTCTTTATTATCTCCAGATTATAAAAGGCTCTTTTTATAGTGACCTTAGTTCTAGAAATAGCATCAGGCTTTTAAATATATCTGCTCCTCGCGGTAATATATACGATAGATATGGAAAACTTGTAGTAGGCAATACGCTTTCTTTTGGAGTTTTTATAGTTCCGCAGGAGGTAGATGATATTGACGCTGAAATGGAAAACTTGTCAGAGATTCTGGGGGTTTCGAAGAGTCTTCTTGAAAGGAACTATAAACGCAATAGGACTGCTTCTTTTGCTCCATGCGAACTCATGAGAGGCGTTTCAAAGAAAGCGGCGATTTTGATAGAGGAATCAAGGCTTGAAATGCCAGGCGTTTTTGTGAAAGAAATGCCTTTTAGAAATTATTATTATAAGGAAGTTTTTAGCCACGCGGTTGGATATGTAGGAGAGATAGACCAGCTCGAACTAGAGCTTCTAAAACCTTATGGCTATAACATCAGAGATCTCATAGGAAAGGACGGCGTTGAAAGGTTTTGCGACAGAATATTGCGCGGAAAGAATGGAGGCATGCAAATACAGGTTGATAATAGGGGCCGGCAGGTAAAGGTTATGAGCTACAGAAAACCAACCAGCGGCAGAGATGTTTATCTTACTATTGACGCGGGCCTACAGAAGGAAGTCTATAGTCTTTTCAATGGCAGGAAAGGCGCGGCGATTTTTATGGATCCGCATAATGGAGAAATATTAAGCCTTACAAGTAGCCCTTCATATGACCCTAATGAATCGTTATTAAAAGCCATGCGCTCAGGAGATTCGCCGTTTTTAAACAGAGCAATAATGGGAGTTTATCCGCCCGGGTCTATTTTTAAACTTGTAACCAGCATCGCAGCGCTTGAGTCAAAAAGCGTAAGAGCTGATACAGGTTTTGTGTGCACAGGTAAAATTAAAATTGGCAAAGATGAACTCAACTGCTGGAATAAAGACGGCCATGGTTATGTGGATTTGGAAAAGGCTATTGCGTGGTCTTGTAATGTTTATTTTTGTCACGCAGGGCTTTTAACAGGCGCAGATAAAATCAGCGAGTATGCAAGCTTATTTGGATTCGGCAAAAAAACAGGAATAGAGCTTTTTGGGGAATCTAACGGATTTATACCTACAAAAGAATGGAAGAAATCTGAGAAAAAAGAAATTTGGTATCCTGGCGATACGGCAAATTTTTCAATAGGTCAGGGGTATTTATTGGTGACGACTTTGCAAATAACGCGCATGATTGCTAGCATTGCGAATGGCGGCGCGCTTGTAAAGCCTCATATTCTGAAACGTGTTGGGGATATTGATACAGGTAACTTTAAAATAGAGCCCATTCTTAAGGTCACCAAAGAAAGTATAGATATGGTAAGGCGCGGGATGCGAAAAGTCATAGAAGATCCTGATGGCACAGGAAACAGTTCGGTGAGCGAGATAGTATCTATTTCTGCAAAAACAGGTACTGTTCAGGTAGGTCCTGGTATTACGCCTCACGGCTGGTTTGTAGGTTTTGCGCCTTCGGAAAATCCAAAAATATGTTTTGCAGTTTTTTTAGAAAATGGTGGGTCAGGCGGAGATGCGCCTGCTGAGATTGCAAAACTAGCATTGGAATATTGGTTTGAAAAACATAAAAATGATAAAAAAATATAAAAATTTTGATTGGGTGTTGATGGGAACTGCCATAGCTATTTTTATAGCAGGGCTTTTGTTTCTTTTTAGCGCTACATATGCAAAGAACATAGATTTTATAATAAGGCAAATAGTGTGGTTTTTAACAGGGGCGTTATTTTTTATTATTATAATAAATATAAACTATAGAAAAATTATCAGCTTGGGGTATGTATTTTATTTTCTTTCGCTTGTTTTATTGTTGCTTGTATTTTTCTTCGGGTCTAAAAGACTTGGCGCTCAGAGGTGGCTGGAACTCTGGTCTTTTAATTTTCAGCCTTCTGAATTTGCAAAATTATTCATAACGCTTGCACTGATACAGTATCTTACGGAGCATAAAATAAATAAAGGGATTAAAAACATAGTAATAACTTTTTTTATTTTGCTTGTACCTTTTGTATTAATACTTGCGCAGCCGGATTTGGGAACGGCTCTTATGCTTGTGCCTTTATTTTTTGTGCTTTTATATGCCTGGGGAGCAAGGCTCAAACATTTATTTTTTATAATAGGAGGAGGTTTAGTTGCGTCTCCTTTAGGATGGTTTTTATTAAAAGATTATCAAAAAGACCGGCTTATGGTTTTTATGAACCCTGACATAGATCCTCTTGGCGCAGGATACACTATTATACAATCTAGGATAGCAATAGGATCAGGCGGGGTATTTGGAAAAGGCTGGCTTAGCGGCACTCAAAACCAGTTGAATTTTTTAACAGAGCGGCATACGGATTTTATATTTTCAGTGGCAGGAGAGGAATGGGGTTTTGCAGGTAGCATAATCTTAATAGTGTTGTATTATATCCTGGTTAGAAGGGCTTTTGAGATAGCCAAAAAAACAGACGACCAGTGTGGCGTTCTTGCAGCATGTGGCATGGCAACAATTATAGGGGTTCAGGTGATTGTGAACATAAGCATGACGATGGGATTTATGCCAGTCGTGGGACTGCCTTTGCCGCTTATTAGTTACGGCGGCTCATCGCTTTTAGTCACCATGATAGCGTTGGGATTACTGGAGAGTATTGCAATTCACAGATAAAAGTTTACACTTTAACATTGTCAAAGTGTAAACTTATTTAAAGGACAGAGAGTATGTTAGAAATATTAAGGCCAGCGAGATATATAAATAGCGAATGGAATGCGATTCATAAAAAATGGGATGATAGCACTTTGAAAATAGCGCTTTCGTTTCCCGATGTTTATGAAATAGGTATGAGCCATCTGGGCGTGAGGATTTTGTATGGCATACTAAACAGAGAGCAGGGCGTGATTTGCGAAAGGGTTTTTGCTCCATGGCCAGATATGGAAAAAAGGTTAAGGGATAAAAAAGAAAAACTCTGCTCGCTCGAGTCGTCTCATGCTTTAAAAGAATTTGATATTATTGGTTTTTCTCTTCAATATGAGATGAATTATTTAGATATCCTGAATATCCTGGATTTGGGAGGGGTGCCTTTATGTTCGAAGGATAGGTCTGA
>JAPLMC010000066.1 GCA_026387215.1 Candidatus Omnitrophota bacterium | reverse complement strand
GGCATAAGGAGTCTTTCAAAAGACGAAGCAGAGCAAGACAATAAAAACCTAAAAACTTTTTTTATGAAGGATATGGTTAAAGATCAGAGATGGGTTGAAAAAGCGACAGGCTCATTGAAAGAGGAGAAGGTGTATGTTACTATAGATATGGATGTATTTGACCCATCAATAATGCCTAGCGTAGGCACGCCTGAGCCTGGCGGCATAGGGTGGTACGAGACACTTGTTTTATTAAAGAGTATCAGTCGGGAAAGAAAGATTATAGGATTTGACGTTGTGGAATTAGCTCCGATTCCGGGCAACGTCAGCCCTGATTTTCTGGCAGCGAAATTAATATATAAATTTTTGAATTATATATTTGTGAAATAAAGATTGTATTGCAAAAAAAGTTTTTTGTGATATAATTAACTTTATTCAAAATTTAAAAGGAGGAGGAGAACATGGTTAAGAAATTAGTGATGGTGGTTTTTTTCCTTGGGGCTGTAATGTATATGTCAGTTCCAGCGTATTCAGAGGATAATGCCGCAAAACCAGCTGATGTATCTGTAGTTACGCCGATGGCGGAAGACGAAGAAATACTTCCTGCGGAAGAAGGAGCGGGCGAAGGCGTGGTTACAGGAGAGGTTATGGCTTTGGATGCAGCAGCAGGCTCAATATCTGTAAAAGGTGCTGATGGCGCAGAAAAAGTTTTTAGCGTAGTAGATGGAGAGACCATACTCTGGAAGGGTATAGAAGATATAAAGTTGTCAGACATTAAGAAAAATGATAATGCAGAAGTCGGTTATTATACTGATGATGCTGGAAAACTTATTGCAAGCTGGGTGGACGTTATTGTATTGGATCAGCCGGCTGTTGCAGGTGTTCAGACTGCTCCGGGAGCAGCAGAGTCGTCTCCAGTATCTGGCGAAGAATAATATAAAACATGAACATGAACGGACAACAAGCGTTGCATGCAGGGAAATTAGTTCCTCTAAAAGTATTTTTTACCAAAGGCGTTGGTACGCATAAAGAAGAATTGCGTTCGTATGAGCTTGCCTTGCGAGACGCAGGCATTGAAAAATGCAATTTAGTGCATGTTTCCAGTATTTTCCCGCCAGGTTGTAAAATTCTTCCTAAAAATGAAGGTATAAAAGAGCTTATTCCTGGAATGATAACTTATTGTGTCATTGCCAGATGTAGCTCCAATGAACCAAGGCGTCTCATAGCGTCTTCTGTAGGCACTGCAATACCTGCGGATGAAAATATGTATGGTTATATGAGCGAGCATCACGCCTATGGACAAACAGATGAGTTTGCGGGTGATTATGCAGAAGATTTAGCGGCAAAGATGCTTGCTTCCACAATGGGTTTTCCTGATTTCGATGATTCCAAGGACTGGGATGAAATAAAAAAAGTGTATCAGGTTAAAGATAAGATTGTCAAGACTATGAATATGACCCAATCTACTATAATTGATTCCAACGGGAATTGGTCTACAGTAGTTTCAGCTGCTGTGTTTTTATTTTAAATCTTATGATTTTTAAAAGATACCTGTATCCTTTCATATTGAAAGGATGCAGGATTTTTTATTTTTTGGTATTTATTTTAACGGGGTGTAGCCAGAGTCCGGTAGTAAAGGAAACAAGGACTCTAATGGATACCTTTTGCGAAATTTCCTGCTATAGCAATGATAAGGACAAAGCTATTTCTGCGATAAACGCTGCATTTAAAGAGATGGAGCGTATAGAAAATGTTTTTAGCAAGTTTGATGAAAATAGCGAGGTGTCAAGGATAAACAAGTTGGCAGGCCTGGACAAATTGAGCGTAAGTAAGGAAGTGTTTAACCTGACAGAAAGATCTATTTATTATAGCCGAATTTCAGAAGGAGCGTTTGATATAACAGTGGCTCCTTTTATGGATATATGGGGCTTTGTTCTTAGGCATAATTCAATACCAGATACAGATGCTATAGAAAAAGCATTGAAATATGTTGGGTATAAAAATATAGAACTTAAGTCCGAAGATATGTCTATAAAATTTTTGAATAAAGGAACGAAAATAGATTTTGGAGGGATTGCTAAAGGCTATGCGGTTGACAGGGCAAGAGATATACTCATATCACGAGGAATTAAAAATAGCCTTATAAATCTTGGCGGAAATATTTTTGCCTTAGGCAATGCGCCTGGGAAGAAAAATTGGAAAATAGGGGTCCAGGACCCTAGAAATAAAGGCAAGCTGCTTCATAGTTTTGAGCTAACTGATAGAGCTATAAGTACTTCTGGAAATTATGAAAGGTTTTTTGAAATAAAAGGCAAAAGATATTCACATATAATAAATCCTATCACTGGCATCCCTTGTCAAGGCATTATAAGTGTTACCGTGGTAGCGGATTCAGCTGAAGAAGCAGATGCTCTTTCTACGGCTATATTTGTAATGGGAGAAGAAAAAGGCCTTAACCTGGCAAAGTCTATTAAAAGTATAAAAGTCTTGATCCTTAAAGAAGACGGCAGAATAATTTTATATTGACATAATAGGATGGTTTGTTAAAATAGTGTAATTCTTAGAGTGCCGAGGTAGCTCAGTGGTAGAGCGCGGCCCTGAAAAGGCCGGCGTGGGAAGTTCGATTCTTCTCCTCGGCACCATTTATTTGTAAGGGGTTGTAAAGATCCTTCACAAAATTTTCAAAAACCTCCCAACCAAATGCCTGCCTATTTTCATTGACGCATATAAGCTATATATGTTATATTATAATCCTTATGATATCAAGATATTCGCTTCCCAGAATTTCAGCTATATGGTCTGATGAGAATAAATTCCAGAAGATGCTGGATGTTGAAATTCTTGCCTGCGAAGCTTTAACTATTTTAGGCAAAATACCGAAAAAAGAGCTTAGGAAGATAAAATTAAAAGCAAAATTTAATGTAAAACGTATAGAAAAAATAGAAAAAACAACCCGCCATGATGTAATAGCGTTTCTTCACAATATAGCTGAATATATAGGCGATTCTTCAAGATTCGTTCACCAGGGCCTTACATCAAGCGATGTATTAGATACAGGCTTGTCGGTAATGATGAAGGAATCAGCCGATATTATTCTGGAAGACCTGAAAGTATTAAAAGAAGAATTGAGAAAAAAAGCTAAAAAGTACGCCTATACTATTATGGTAGGAAGAAGCCATGGCGTGCATGCTGAACCTACTACATTCGGCTTGAAACTAGCGTTATTTTTTGATGAGATAAATAGAAGCATTGTTAGGATTGAAAGAGCCAGGGAAATTATATCCGTAGGCAAGATTTCCGGGCCTGTAGGCACATATTCAAATATTGAACCTTATGTTGAAAATTATGTTTGCAAAAAATTAGGGCTTAAACCTGCCAATATATCCACACAGGTGCTCCAGAGAGACAGACACGCGGAGTATTTGTCTGAAATAGCTATTGTAGGCGCAACTCTTGAAAAGATTGCAACGGAATTTAGGAACCTTCAGAAAACAGAAGTAAGAGAAGTTGAAGAACCTTTTGGAAAAGGCCAGAAAGGTTCCAGCGCAATGCCGCACAAGAGAAATCCTGTTATGTGCGAAAGAATTGCAGGCCTTGCAAGGGTTTTACGCGCAAACGCAATGGTTGGCATGGAAAATGTGGCGTTGTGGCATGAAAGAGATATAAGCCATTCTTCAGCAGAGCGCATTATTATACCTGACAGCACTATATTGTTGGACTATATGCTTAACCAGATGATAGAGATCATAAGAGGACTTTTAGTGTATCCGGACAATATGACAACAAATCTTTCTAAAACAAAAGGACTTGTATTTTCCGCTAGAATTCTGGTAGAGCTTGAAAAAATAGGCCTTGAGCGCAGAAAGGCGTATGATATTATTCAAAGATGTGCTATGAAAGTATGGAAGGAAGATATTGATTTTAAAAAGGCGCTTCTAGATGATGGTGATTTTATAAAATCAGTGAAGCCAGAAAAAATAAGTAGTTTTTTTGACGTAACATATTATACAAAATACGTAAATACCATTTTTAAAAAAGTTGGCATCTAAAAACTTGACAAAAGTGACATTGTCAAAGTGTCAAGTTTATGGGAGAGATAGGGCGTGGAGAAGGGGAATAAGATATATGAAGGAAAAGCGAAGATTTTATACGATACGGATAATGCGGATTTAATTATACAGGAATTTAAGGACGACGCTACTGCTTTTGATGCAACAAAAAAAGGCACAATAAAAGGAAAAGGCGTTATAAATAACGAGATATCTTGCGCGATTTTTCAGCTTCTGGAGTCAAAAGGCATCCCGACGCATTTTGTGAAAAAATTAAGCAACAGAGATATGCTTGTTAAAAGATTAAAGATAGTCATGGTGGAGGTGACTATAAGAAATATAGCGGCTGGCGGGCTGTCAAAACTGTTGGGTATAGAAGAAGGTATTATTTTAAAAACGCCTGTCCTAGAGTATCATTATAAAGATGACTTGCTTCATGACCCGCTGATAAATGACTATCATATAGAGATTCTTAAGCTTGCTACTCCCCAGGAAATGAAAAAGATAAAAGATTATTCTTTTAGCGTGAACCAGATTATGAAAGATTTTTTTGACAAGGCTAATCTGAAATTAGTTGATTTCAAGCTAGAATTTGGCACTCATAAAGGAAAAATGTTGCTTGGAGACGAGATTTCTCCGGATACATGCAGACTATGGGATAAAATTACAAACGAGAAGCTAGACAAGGATCGTTTCAGGCGGGATTTAGGAAGGATTGAGGAAGCCTACCAGGAAGTTCTTAAAAGAATAAAGACATAGAATTATACCAAGGAAAATAACGTGGAATGGAAGATAGAGATAAGAAATAAAAAAGGTGTTTTTGACCCTTTAGGAAATGGGATCAAAAAGAATATCAGGGACCTGGATATTAGCGGAGTAAAAAAAGTTAATGTTAGCCAGGTCTTTGTTGTTTCCGGAGACATCATTGAACCAGATATTCACAGAATAGCTAGCGAGTTATTTGCAGACTCCATTACAGCGGAATATACAGTTAATGACGAACGACAGAAGCCTAATGACGAACGACGAATAGTAGAGATAG
>JAPLMC010000010.1 GCA_026387215.1 Candidatus Omnitrophota bacterium | reverse complement strand
ATCAGGCGCCTGGCCTATAAAAACAACTACGCCTGAAATCCTGCCGTCCACTAGCTGAATACCAAGAGACCTTAATATGCTGTCCGGCACAAACCCTATATAACCCGCCTCAGGGCTGTGTTTGCCCATATACCGCAAAGCCGCTATTACTTCAGCTGACAAAAGAGTGGATACGCCAAGATTTAAAAGCCCGCCGAGTTCCGGTATATTAAAAGAACCTGCAGGCTTATTGTCATACAGATTTCTGGATTCAGCCAGTATGTCTTTAGCATCTTCCAGCGTCTTAGCTTCTTTTCCCAATAAAGCAAACGCCGTAGGCAGATAAAAAGCCGTGTCCGGAAAACCTATTTCCGCTGCGCCGCCTGAAGCTTCAATCGAACCTTTTATTGCGTCTTCCGCCAAAGCCAAAACATCCCCTGCGCCTTTTTTCCCAAGCTTAGCTATTAATTCTGACATTTATTACCCCTTTTCTATAATCCAGCTGCATCCAAAACCAGAGGCACTTTCTTATCCCAGCCTATAGGCATAATGTATAATTGCCGCTGAATTTTGTCCCGACACTTAGTTAGTCAGGACAAAATTGGTTAAGGAATCAATAATTTACTTATTATAACCCTGCAGCATCCAAAACCAGAGGCACTTTCTTATCCCAACCTATAGGCATTATATGCACACCGTTGCATATAAGCCTGAGCTCTTTAATAAGCTTTGCCGCTATCTCTATTGATTTTGCGCTCTTATCCTTAGCCTGATCTATCTCCTGTATTAAATCCTCAGGCACAAAGACTCCTGCTACATTTTTATTCATAAACCTGGCCATCCCAGCTGATTTCAGAAGCACTATACCTGCTATAATTGTAGTTTTTAAATGGGCTGATGCCTGAAGAAATTTCTTAAAAATGCTTATGTCATATATTGCCTGGGTCTGAAAAAATATAGCTCCGGCCTTAATCTTTTTTCCCATCTTTATAATCTCTGGTTCTATTGGGTCTGCGCCTGGATTTACAACAGCGCCTGCGCAAAATTTAGGAACTCCTTTTAATTCTTTTCCCGCCATATCTTTTCCAAGTTGTAAATCTCTTATAACCTCAAGCAGTTGCATTGAATCTAAATCAAAAACTGGTTTTGCGCCAGGATGATCACCCAGCATAGGATGATCCCCTGTTAAAGCCAAAACATTTTCTATTCCAAACACAGCAGCTGACAAAAGATCAGACTGGAGCGCAAGTCTATTCCTGTCTCTGCATGTGACTTGAAGAACAGGTTCCAAGCCTCTGTCCTTTAAAAGTTTACACAACGCCAGAGAACCGGCCCGCATAACAGAGCTCTGCAAGTCAGTCACATTTATCGCATCTACTCTGCCTCTGACAAGCTCGGCATCCTTAAGAATCTCTTCTACATCAATACCCTTTGGTGGAGCTATCTCAGAGGTAACTATAAACTTTCCGGATTTTATCTTCTCGCATAATGACATAATCTTAAATAAACTTGACACTCTGACAATGTCACAAGTGTCAACTTTATTATGTTAATTTTTGACTATTTGCTGCTTAAACGCCTCTACTGCGTTTCGCATTAAAATTGCTACTGTTAAAGGCCCGACTCCGCCTGGGACAGGGGTAATGTATGACGCTTTTTCAGCTGCTTTATCAAATTCCACGTCGCCTACTATCTTGCCCTCGACGCGGTTAATCCCTACATCTATTACAATAGCGCCAGATTTTATCCAGTCGCCTCTTATAAGACCAGCTTTGCCAACAGCAATTATCAGAATTTCCGCTTTTTTTACAAATTCCGGAAGCGTACCTCTCTGGCTTGTAGCTATATGACATATTGTTACAGTTGCAAATTTGTTTAATAACAAAAGCGCGAGCGGCTTTCCAACAATTTCGCTATGGCCTACAATAACAACTTCTTTCCCGTATAATTCAAGGCTAGGCACTGAATTCAAAAGCTCCATGCAGGCAGCTGCCGTGCAAGGTAAAATCTTTGCCGTCCCAAAAACAATCTCTCCCATATTCTCGGGATGAACTGCTTCTATATCTTTTAAAGGAGCTATATACCTGGATATAAGATGTGCATCTATATGTTGCGGTAAAGGCATTTGGACTATAATCCCATGAACTGTTTTATCTTTGTTCAAAGAATCGATAGCCTTTATAAATTCATCCTGTTTTATATTTGCATCTAATTTTTTAAGCGCATATTCCAAGCCCAACTCTTTTGCATTTTTTTCCTGGCATTTTAAATATACCTCCGACGCCGCGTTATCTCCGGCCTGAACACTCACAAGTTTTGGGCCAAAGCCGTGTTTAGCTTTTAAAGTTTCTGCTTCCGCTTTTATATTTTCCTTTATCTTTAAAGCAACGCTTTTGCCTTCCAGTAATTTAGCGGGCATAATCACAACTTCTTTCATTTGTTTTAGAAATTGTTTTTTTATACAGATCAGATATCTCTTTCTCAAGGATACGCAAAACCAGACTTTCCGTTTCTATAAAAGACTTCTCTTTTATTCCCTTCAGGTTTATTTCCGCATTGAATACGCCTGAATAAAAGCTGGCTTTTAAAAACTCTGAACCGCAACCCACATCTGTTATCAAATTGACATTCGATTTCTCAGCCAAGCCTAACGATATTTTCATGCCTGATTTTGCCAACTCGCATATTTTTAAAGAAATATAATAACCATCTTTCAGCGCTTTATCAATGATTTTTTCATCTTTTGTTTTGAATGCAGCGCATATGGAAGAATATATTTTCGTGTCTTCGTCTACTAAGATAAGAAATTCTTCTCTTATTTTTTTAATTACTATAAGATAGCCGCTTATAGACTCTTCTATATCTTTATACTTTTTATTCCCGATTGTAAAGTTACAGACCATCTCTAGCAGCGCAGCGCCTAACGCTCCGGCTAAACTAGCTGCGCTTCCTCCGCCCGGCGTAGGTTCTCTCGCAGCTAAGTCATCAACGTATTTTTTTATACTTTCGTTTATATACATCAATAAGAATATCTATCGCTCAGGTCAAAAGCGTTTTTAATAAGCTTTATATCCGGCTTGGCGGAATCTATATTGCTAATCGCAACCACGTCAAATCTGCAGCTTTTATTTTCCAGCTTGAATTTTTTTATATATGTTAAGGCCGCTTTTGAAACCGACAACTGTTTCTTTTTTAATATCGTTTCTTCCGGAAAACCAAATGTCGTATTGTTTTTAGCTCTGACTTCCACGAAGCAAATACAACCTTTATAATCCGCTATTATATCTATTTCTCCAAGTTTTGTCCTGTAATTTCTTTCTATTATTTTATAGCCATACCTGCGCAAAAAAGAAACAGCCTCATCTTCGCCTTTTTTCCCAGACTCAATTCTGGCAAATGTCATTTTTCATAGGCGCGAAACTTTTTCTGTGCGCCGGGCAAGGCCCATATTGCTTAATAGCCTGCAAATGTAATTTCGTACCATATCCTTTATGTTTTGAAAAACCGTAAAGAGGGTATTTTTTATCATATTGGCTCATAATCGCGTCACGCGTTACCTTTGCCACTATTGATGCAGCTGCTATAGAAAAACTTTTAGAATCGCCTTTTACAATTGGGATTGTTTTATATGGGAGAAATCCTCCGAACACCCCGTCTACAAGAACGCATATATCTTTTCGTATATCTTTTTCTTTTCTATTAGCCAGGCGGCAAAATTTGGATATCAGCTTTTTAACTGCCTGCTTCATTGCTGCAAGCGTTGCTATGTGTATATTGACTCTATCTATATATTTATTATCTTTAATGCCTACGCCAAAAATAGCCTTAGATGATATTTCTTTGAATGCTTTTTCTCTCTGAACAGGCTGAAGTTTTTTGGAATCGTCTATTCTATACTTGTATTTCGGGATACTGAATCTATTCATAGGAAAAGATTCCAAAATAACAGCGCCCGCCACCACAGGCCCTGCAAGAGGACCTCTGCCAGCCTCGTCAAGACCTATTATTATAGAAGCGCCTTTAAGAAATGCTCTTCTCTCCCACACCAGCATCTGTCCCGCTTTTAGCGACTTCTCTTTCTTCTTTGACTGTAGTGTGTTTGCCAATTCTTTTCCTTAGATAATACAGCCTTGCTCTTTTAACTTTACCTTTTTTAATAACTTTTATTGAGTCTATCTGAGGAGAATGCACCTGAAAAACTCTCTCAACTCCTTCCCCGAAAGATATATGCCTAACCGCAAACGTCTCTTTTATCCCTGAACCTTTTCTGGCAATAACAATGCCTTCAAAAGCCTGAGACCTAGTTTTATCGCCTTCTTTTATCTTGACTGCGACTCTAACAGTATCCCCCACTTTAAAATCAGTAATTTCTTTTTTCATAAACTCTTTTTCCAATTCTCTAATTATATCCATACATCCTCCCTAATTTTGTGAAACCCCGCTCTTTTAGCAAAGTTTCTAGTATACCCGCGAAAGGGCTGGGTGAAACAAAATTTGATCCCGAGCCTCTTTCGTCACCGCAAAAAAGTAACGTACAGAACAAAGGGCCTATGCCTTTAACAAATCCGGCCTTTTATTTCTTGTTGCCCTAACAGCTTCTTTCTTTCTCCACTCTTTTATTTTCTCATGATCCCCGGACAAAAGCACTTTAGGGACTTTTATGCCATTGTAATCAGCCGGCCTTGTATAATGCGGATATTCTAAAAGGTCTTCTGAAAAAGACTCGTCCTTTAGAGAATCCTTATCTCCAAGTGTACCAGGCAAAAGTCTTACAACACTGTCTACAACTACCATGGCTGGCAATTCACCGCCAGTCAATATAAAATCTCCTATCGATATTTCGTCATCCGCAAGACATTCCGCCACTCTTTCATCTATGCCTTCGTAATGGCCGCACAATAGCACCATATGCTCATATTTCGATAACTTTGCAACTAGTCTCTGATCAAGTTTTTTCCCTTTTGGGCTCAAAAGCACTATCCTTGTCTTAAGTCTATTATCCTTTGTCTTTTTTCTTATATAATTAACTGCTTCAAAAAATGGCTCAACATTCATTACCATGCCAGGACCTCCACCAAAAGGCTTATCGTCTACCTTTTTGTGTTTATCTTTTGAAAAAAGCCTTAAGTCTATTATATTTATTTCAACAACGCCTTTTTCCTGAGCCCTTTTTATAATAGACTCTCCCAGAACAGGGCCAAACATTTTAGGAAATATTGTCAAAATATCTATGCGCACAAACACCTCAACCGCGCCCCGATTACAATCGGTGCGCGGTTTACTCAATTATATTAAATTACCCCTTGTTTTTTAAAAAGGCTTTTCAATATTTCCGTAGGCGTAGCGCCTTTGGACAACCAAAACCTGGCCCTTTCTTTATCTATACTTATAAAGGTTGGCTTTTTGGATGGATCGTAATAGCCGATCTCCTCTATTGTCTTTCCATCTCTTGCGCGCCTTATGTCGCACACAACTATCCTGCAATGAGGCTTTTTCTTTGTTCCGAATCTTTTTAATCTAATTCTAACTGCCATTTCTCCTCCCGAATTTTGTGAAACAAAATTTGATCCCAAGCCTCATCCTCTACCGCAAAGTAATAACGGGATAGACAAAGGAACTTTGTGTTAGTCTTCCTTCTCTCTTTTAATTTTTACGCCCAATTTTTCTAATTTTTCCTCTATATTATGATACCCTCTGTCAAGATGGTATATCCTGGATATTTCTGTTTTGCCTTTTGCTACAAGAGCTGCCAGAACCAAGCCCGCGCTCGCTCTTAAATCAGAAGCCATTACAGGCGCTGCGCTTAGTTTTGAAACACCTTTGACTATCGCGCTACAGCCTTCCAGTATTATATGCGCGCCCATCCTTGCAAGCTCGCTTATATGCATGAATCTTTCCGGGTATATTTTTTCAGTTATAACACTTATGCCTTTGGTCATGCACATAAGAGCCATCATCTGAGCCTGCATATCAGTAGGAAAACCCGGATAAGGCAAAGTAGTAACATCTACTGGATTTATAAAACCTGTTTTTATAACACGAAGGCCATCTTTTGTATTTGTAATTTTTACGCCGACATCTTTTAATTTATCTATAACAGCCCCGAGATGTTCTATGTTGGCACCTTTTATCAACACATCTCCTCCTGTAATAGCAGCTGCTATCATAAAAGTACCTGCTTCTATCCTATCGTTTATTATTGAATATTCTGCTCCATGAAGAGCTTTAACGCCTTCTATTTCCAATATAGGTGTTCTCTGACCTTTTATTTTAGCACCCATTTTAACAAGAAAATCCGCTAAGTCGCAAATCTCTGGTTCACATGCTGCATTTTCAATAACAGTCTTTCCTTTTGCAAGAGTAGCCGCCATCATGACATTAGCTGTTGCAAGAACGCTAGACCCAAATTTGCCTCCAAGATAAACACGGCCGCCTGTAAGATTTTTTACATTTGCAATTATATATCCATGCTCTACTTTCAGATCAGCTCCCAAGGCTTTAAGGCCTTTTATATGCAAATCAATCGGTCTAGGCCCTATAACACATCCTCCTGGCATTGATACTTCTGCGTGTCTCAATTTTGCAAGTAAGGGGCCTAAAACGCATACGCTAGCCCTCATTGTACTGACAAGTTTATACGGCGCAACATAGTTACTGTATCCGTTTGGATGGATAACGCAAACTCCATCTTCCATATCAGCTCTAATACCCATATTTCTGAGTATTCTGAGCATTGTATACACATCCCGTAAAGGCGGGACATTTTTTATAACACTCTTTTCATCAGACAAAAGAGTGGCTGCTAGTATTGGGAGCGCAGCGTTTTTTGCGCCACTTATTTCCACAGAGCCCTTTAGCCTTATTCCACCTTCTATAATAAACTTATCCATGTATAATAGCCTTTAATTTTTACCCCCATCGCTTTGTTTCGTAAAGCGATGGGGGGTAAAATTGGTTAAGGAATTAGTGTTCTAACTTTACAAACAGTGCCTGGCACTAATTGTAAAGTTATCACCCTATCTATTTGATTAAAATCTCTAATTGTCTTATATATCTTATATGTACTATTTGAAGAAAAGATATCTTCTACAGCCTGAGCCTGGCCAAAACCTATCTCCGTTAAAATGCTACCATTTTCTTTTAAATATCTATGAGATTCTTTCGCTATAATCCTGTAAAAATCCAATCCGTCTTTACCACCGCTCAAAGCTATTTTAGGTTCCGCCCTAACCTCTTTTTGTAACAAAGGGAGATCTTCTTCCTTTATATAAGGCGGATTGCAGACTATTATATCAAATTTCGGATTTTTGACAACATATTCTTGTTTTATGCTAGAATTAACGCTAAAATAGCTATCGTTTCTAGGCTTGCTATTTAATGTATCAAATACTAAAGCATTAAAAAGATTTCCTTTGCAAAACTTTATCCTATCGCTTACGTTGTGTCTAATTACATTTTTCTCTGCTATTTTTAAAGCGGCATCGGATATATCTGTTGCAACTATTTCAGCCTGCGGTATTAATTTGGCTAAGCTTATAGCAATATTTCCGCTACCTGTGCAAAGATCTAATATCCTAACTGGGGCAGAAGAGCATAAATCCAATGCTTCGTTAACTAATATTTCTGTCTCTGGCCTTGGAATCAAAACATCTTTTGTTACAACAAAATCTAGCCCCATAAATTCTGCGCAGCCTGTGATGTATTGCACAGGTTCTCCACTCATGCGGCGGCTGATCAGGGAATCATACAGCTCTTCCATAGTCTCATTGACAGTAAAATCTCCAATGTATAAATCCAGTTTTGCGCAATTGAATAAATATTTCAAAAGCAGCTCTGTTTCTATCTTAGAAACAGAGCCGGCATATTTATTCATCAAACAAAATATATCTTTTTTAATTTTAATAGCTTTTAATGCCATAATTTAAACCGCCTTAATTTTGTATGGGAAGTTTTTAGCGAACATTATTTAATTTTAACTTTTTTTCAGCCTGAATTAAAGCCTCTACAATCTTATCCATATCACCTTCCATTACATTCGGCAGGTCGTGTATGGTAAAGCCTATTCTATGATCGGTAACTCGACGGTCCGGAAAATTATAGGTCCTAATTTTCTCGCTCCTGTCTCCTGTCCCAACTTGGATACGCCTGTCCTTTGCTACTTTTTCTTCATGCTCTTTCCTGATATGTTCCAAAAGCCTCGCCCTTAGAACTCTCATAGCTTTTTCTTTATTTTTATTCTGGGACCTTTCGTCCTGACATGTAACTACCATGCCTGAAGGAATATGCGTAATGCGAACAGCTGATTCTATCTTGTTCACGCCCTGGCCGCCTGCACCTGAAGACCTAAAAACATCCAGCCTTATATCTTGAGGACTAATCTGGATATCTACTTCTTCTGCTTCAGCCAAGACAGCAACAGTGACAGCAGATGTATGAATCCTACCTGATGCCTCTGTGGCAGGAACCCTCTGAACCCTATGTACGCCTTTCTCGTATTTAAATCTTTTATAAACGCTATGGCCTTTTACAGCGAATATCACTTCCTTGAACCCTCCTCCTTCTGCAGAATGGGAATCAATAATCTCCACTTTCCAGTTGTTTTTTGCGGCATATTTGGAATACATCCTAAACAAGTCCCCTGCAAATAACGACGCCTCTGCACCACCCGTGCCTGCTCTTATTTCCATAATAACGTCTTTATCTGAATCAGGGTCTTCCTCAAGCATCATCTCTTCTAATTTAAGCCCGAGTTGTTTCTTTCTTTCTTCAAGCTCCTCAGTCTCTTTCTCAGCCATTTCAATAATTTCTTTATTGACTTCTTTCTCCAAAAGGTGCCTTGCATCGTTTATCTCAGAAACAACCTTTTTATACTCATTGTATTTTTTAACAACGTTTTCAAGTGAAGACAGTTCTTTGGCGAGCTTCTGATATCTATCCATATCAGACATAATATCATGACCTGACATTAATCCATGTAATTCATCATAACGCTTTAATAACGAGTCTAATTTTTCGAACATAACATTATCCTGATTCTGTCCAGACTATTGAATCTTAAAAACACAAAATCCTGACAGCATAAACTTGACAAAAGTGACATTGTCAGAATGTCAAGATTATGCTTCAAGGGCTAAGAGGATGCTAAGCTTATTTCTTCTCTTCTTTCTTATACTTCTTTAAGAATTTCTCCACCCTGCCTGCAGAATCTACAAATTTCTGCTTGCCTGTAAAAAATGGATGACATTTAGAACATATTTCCACGCGCAAATTCTGTTTTGTAGAGCGGGTATGAATAACCTCTCCACATGCACATGTGATAACCGCTTCCTTGTACTCCGGATGAATTTTTTCTTTCATTTTCTCCTCCCAATTTTTGCGAAGCAAAAATTGATCCCGAGCGACCCTGTTTGTTTTCATCGTGTCGCGAGGGACCTTTGTCTTTCGCTATTTGTTTTGTGAAACCCCGCTCTTTTAGCAAAGTTTCTAGTACACACCCACCGAAAGGGCGGGGTGAAACAAAATTTTATCTAGAACTTCGCCACCAAAGGTGGCGGACGAGAAATTTATTTATTCATGCTATCCAAGAAATCTTCATTTGTCTTAGTTTTGCTAATTTTCTCTATTAATAGCTCCATTGCTTCTACGCTATTCAATTCATTCAGAACTTTTCTCAGAAGCCATATTCTCTGCAACTCTTTTGCGTCTACAAGCAACTCCTCTTTTCTGGTATTAGACCTCTTGATATCTATGGCAGGATAGATCCTTCTCTGAAAAAGAGTCCTGTCCATCTGTAGCTCCATATTGCCTGTGCCTTTAAATTCTTCAAAAATAACTTCATCCATTCTTGAGCCGGTATCAACAAGGGCTGTTGCTATAATAGTGAGACTCCCGCCTTCTTCTATGTTTCTTGCTGCGCCAAAAAACCTCTTTGGTTTATGAAGCGCGTTTGAATCCACGCCGCCCGAAAGTATTTTGCCTGAATGCGGCACTACGGTGTTATACGCCCTAGCCAGCCTTGTTATGCTATCTAAAAGCACTACTACGTCTTTTTTGTGCTCCACTAATCTCTTTGCTTTTTCAAGCACCATCTCTGCAACCTGAACATGTCTTTCAGCAGGCT
>JAPLMC010000082.1 GCA_026387215.1 Candidatus Omnitrophota bacterium | reverse complement strand
GTATGCCCTTATTACTGAAATAAAACCTGACAGCGTAAGTATTACTAACTCTGAAAGTCAGCAAAGTTCTTGACACCAAGTCCCTAATTTATCCTTTATAATAAAAAGACATTGTGTTATAATTTATACCTAATATAATTAGTTTTGAGATGGGGCAGTAGCGAAGTTGGTATCGCGCCACAATGGCATTGTGGAGACCACGAGTTCAAATCTCGTCTGCTCCACCAACAACTTGACACTTTAACATTGTTAGAGTGTCAAGTTGTTTTAAGCGAGATTTATACTATGTCTCAGGAATTTTATCCATTTAAAGAGATCGAGGCGAAGTGGCGTAAAAAATGGGAGGAGATGGGCCTGTTCAAGATGGACATGGACTCTCCTAAAGAGAAATATTATTGCCTTATGATGTTTCCTTATCCTTCCGCAGCGCTTCATGTGGGACATGGGAGGAATTATATCATAGGGGATTCTGTAACCAGATATAAGATTATGAGAGGATATAATGTCCTTTCGCCCATGGGCTTTGACGCATTTGGCTTGCCTGCAGAAAACGCCGCAATAAAAAACGGGATCCATCCGGAAATCTCTACTTTAAATAATATAAAGACTATGAGAAGGCAGTTTGACTCATGGGGCGCAGGCTATGACTGGAATAGAGAAGTTGTATCGTGCCTTCCTGAATATTATAAATGGACGCAGTGGATATTCCTGCAGCTTTATAAAAAAGGCCTTGCTTATAAGAAAAAAGCGTCTGTAAACTGGTGCCCCTCATGCCAAACAGTGCTAGCCAATGAACAGGTCATAGATGGAGAATGCGAGAGATGTTCTTCGCAGGTTAATTTACGGGATCTGGAGCAATGGTTTTTTAAAATTACTGAATACAGCCAAAGGTTGCTGGATGATTTGGAACTATTGAAAGACTGGCCGGAACGGGTAAAGTTGATGCAGAAAAATTGGATCTCCAGAAGTGAAGGCGTTGAAATAAATTTCAAGGTAAAAGATTCGGATATTAAATTGACATGTTTTACTACTAGGGTTGATACAATATATGGCGTTACATATATGGTTATTAGCAATGAGCATCCCGCTATCCCAGAGTTAATAAAAGATACGCCTAATAAAAAAGAAATAGAGCAATTTATAAGCGAAACCAGAAAAGAAAATGCTGCGGATAGAATTGGTGTTGATATTGAGAAAAAAGGCATATTTACAGGAAAGTTTGTTATAAATCCAATGACTAGCAAAGCTGCGCCTTTGTGGATAGGTAATTATGTTGTGACAGAATACGGGACAGGTGTTGTGATGGCAGTGCCTGGCCACGACCAGAGAGATTTTGAATTTGCAAAAAAATATAGCCTTGACATAGAAGTTGTGATTGACAATCCAGAAGAGCATCTGAATGCAGACAAAATGAAAGAAGCGTATATTGAAGAGGGCGTAATGGTCAATTCAGGCAAATTTAATGGTCTTCCCAGCCTGGATGCCAAAGAAAAGATTGCTGATTTTATAGAAGAAAATAAAATTGGCAAAAGAGAAGTGCATTATAAATTAAGAGACTGGCTTATTTCAAGGCAGAGATATTGGGGCGCTCCTATACCAATGGTTTATTGCGATAAATGTGGCATGCAACCGCTTGATGAAAAAGATCTGCCTGTCTTATTGCCTAAAAATATTCAATTTAAGCCACACGGAGAATCTCCTTTGAAAGATGCATCCGAATTTGTAAATACAAAATGTCCTAAATGCAGTGGAAATGCCAGGCGTGAGATAGATACCATGGATACTTTTGTAGATTCCAGCTGGTATTTCCTTAGGTACTTATCTCCAAAAGACTACAAAAGACCTTTTGACAAAGAGCTTGTTAATAAATGGCTACCTATTGACCAATATATAGGCGGGGTAGAACACGCAATACTTCATTTATTATATTCGAGATTTATCGTCAAAGTTTTATATGATATGGGATATGTAGGTTTTAAAGAGCCTTTTGCGAAACTTTTTACTCAGGGCATGATTACTAAAAATGGAATAAAGATGTCAAAATCAAGAGGTAATGTCGTAAGCTCAGATGACCTGATAGAAAAATACGGAGCAGATACAGTTAGATTGTACACATTGTTCATAAGCCCGCCTGAAAAAGACGCTGAATGGAATGATCGTGGAGTTGAAGGCGCGTGGAGATTTTTAAATAGGGTGTGGATGCTGGTGGAAAGAGGGTCACAGATATTAGGTAATCCCTC
>JAPLMC010000072.1:5268-11735 GCA_026387215.1 Candidatus Omnitrophota bacterium | reverse complement strand
TCCAGCCTTTTAAGTCCTTTGAAAGGTCAATCTCATACCACCCTTGGACCTTTTTTACTATGCTAATTTTTGCGCCTTCGTGAAGAGTAAATTGCAAAAGATAATCTTCTTTTGGCCCGCTTCTTGCGTCAGTTTTTTCAGCTATGACAATTCCTGTTTTTGTAAAATTTTCTTCCCTTATTTTTGCAAATAAAAATATAAATAGGATAAAAAAAATAGCTCCTAGTGAAGCAGCAGTATAAAACATAAGCCGCCTTTTAGCAATAAAAAATATCGAAAATATTAAAATTAAAATTATAGCAAAATAAAGAAAGGAACATATTAGCGACAACTCATTTATATTAGCCCTGTCATACAAAAAAAACAGCATATTTAAAATAAAACCTCTTTCGGAAATATTTATTTTATCTATGGCCATCGCTCTAGCTAGCTTTAGATTAAGCTGCGTATCTTTATCGCGCGGATTCAGCCTCAGCGCCCTCTCATAATTCAAAATAGCTTTACCTATTTTTTTCAATTTGAAGTAGCTGTTGCCCAAATTATAAAATACTTCCGAGCTAGTTTTGTCAATTCTAAAAAGCTCTTCATAGAAAGAAATTGCATTTTCATAATCTCCATTTTCATAGCTTGAGTTTCCTTTTTCATAGAGATCTTCCGGGTTGTCGAGCGCCACTAGGATTCCAGTAAATATAAAAAATATCAAAAGAGAAGATGCAAGAACCTTTTTCATATATATCTCTCTAAATTAGTTATAATGCTCTCTGCTTGTTTAATAGTACGCTCCATATCGAGTTTTGCAAACCTTGCTGAAGCAAAGCGCGCCATATCACAATCGTCAAAAAGTGTTTTTACTTTATCAATAATATCTTCGCTAACTCCGACTTCTTTCAACTTATATGCCAACGAATCTTTTGTAATAGATGGGTGCGGAATATTTAATTTATCCGCTATATATTCTATTACAGCCTTATATATCTCTGTGTAAAACTCCTTCACCATATTTTTAGTTATTGTTTTCCTGGCTCCCTTAAGTCTCTTTGAAGCAGCATTTCTTGCGCGCAAAGACCTTGCATACCCGATATCTGTTCTCAGCCTGCTTCTATATAGTTCATATAAATACAGGCCTATGAGAATAAAAAATAACAATATGTTTATTAATAAAAACATTATATTTTTATACAAAAAAGCTTTTTTTGGCCGAAACTCGGCATGAGAAGTTTTTATGTATCCTATATCTCTTTTTAAAAGCTGGATTTCTTCCTTAGTAGCAGCAGGCGTAAATATATTTTTTTCAGCTTGCGTATCTATTGATTTTGTAACATTTATTATTACCGGGGCAAGTTTTTTCCTTACATAATCTTTCATAACAGTGTCGAAATAAATATATTCAACAGGACCTAATGAAATATTTCCTTCTTTTTTAGGAATAATCATTTTTTCAAATATCTTTTCACCCTGGACAATATAATTATCTTTTGAAATATTTTCAGAACTTCCTGATTCATAAAATTTAACATCTTGGATTTCCGGCACGATGGGAGAAGATACTGTTTTTATATTGCCTTTTCCTTTTATTTTAATTTTTAGGCTTACGGGCTGGTTTTCTTCTACTGTATTTTTGTCTACATTTAAAGAGATATCAAAATCTCCTACGTCTCCTTTAAAATCAGCTGGTTTATTTTGTTCCGGCAAAGGCAATATCTCTACTTTTATAGGCTCTGTTGTAAGCGCTATTGGCTTTCCTCTCCTAAACATGCTGAATGGGTCCTGGTCAAATGCGTCAAAAGGGTTTCTTGAGGCAACTTTATCCACGTCTTCCACAGTTGCCTCTAATCTTGCAGAGCCTATGGTAAATTCCCCCTGGCCTGTGGCAAAAAGAGCTGTTTTAATTTCTGTAACAAGGTATCTTGTGCCATCTATAACTTTATAATATTTTTTCTGCGGAGGCATATCCTCTGCCCAAAAACCCGTAGTAGACGGTGGGTTATACAATGGGTTATTAAATAGGTTAACTGCCTGGTAAACTGCGAAGGTAAGCGTTATTTGTTCATTCACATATGCCCTAAGCTTATCCACATACGCTTCTATAAAAAGTTCTTTTCCCTGCTGAGGTTGGCTATTTTGATCTATTGACCCAGGGTCAGAGGGTTGAGCCTGTTGTTGTTGAGAAGGCATAGACGGTTGGCTATTTCTAGGCAATACCTTTATATTTATTGGATCCGCTGAATATGTTTTGCCTTTATAATTTATATTGAAAGGCCCAAGCGCATAATCGCCTGTATTATTAGGTACTAATATATAAGTAAAAGTTACAGAGCTTGAAATCTGGCCATTTACAATAGAAATATTCTGAGACCTTCCTGAAGAATAAGCAGTAAATCCATTTAAGCCAGGAATATAAGGTTGCGGAATATTTGATGCATTCCCAGATACTGTTATAGTGAGGGTTGTCTGTTCGTCTAATGTAACTTCCCGCCTATCCACATCAGCTGATATTGTCATATCCTCTGCATAGCTAACTGTAGCGACAGAATAAAATAAAAAGAATACAATTATATATTTCATAGTATTTTAGAATTCCGTTCCAGGATCTGGATATACATTGCGATTATCACCAGTCTTTGTCTACTCTATATTGGCCTTCTCTGGACTGGTTTTTTAATTCCTTCTGAACATCTTTTTCATCGTCTTTAAGCGCATCCAAGAGCCTTACAGCATCCTCTTTTGACATTTCGCCTTTCTTCTCTTCTCCCGAAGTTTTTTCTTCCTGTCCGCTTTGCTGTTCCTTTTCTTGCTGGGCCTGAGCTTTTTCCCCATCTTTTTCTTTATCTTCTTCTGATTTTTGAGCATCTGAAGGTTTCTGGTCCTTATCCTGCTGGTCCTGAGCTTGAGAAGATTCGTTTTGTTTTTGCTGCTCCCCATCCTTATTTTCTTTCTGCTGAGATTCTTTTTGTTGTTGGTCTTCTTTTTTAAGATTTTCTTTTATTTTTTTTCTTACAAATTCTATATTATATTTTGCGTCTTCGTCATTCGGGTCTATATCCAGACATTTTTTATAGTCTTCTATTGCCTCTAATAATTTTCCCAACCTGTAATGCGTATTCCCCATATTATAATACGCCTTGCGCTGAAGTTCACTATCTTTTGAATTTAGAGACTTTTCATATTCTTTAAATGCGTCCTCGTATTTTTTCTGTCGCTATCAGGATTTTCGATCTGCGCGTCGCGCCACTTGGATAAAGCCTCGTCAATTTTGCCTTCTTTATAAAGCTTATTCCCTTCGCTATTCTTCGAAGCAAGCGAATCTCCCCAGACCCACCCTAATATAGATATATAGAATAAAAATATCAGTAGCAGCTTCATTTCTTTTTCCTATCCCCTATTATAAATTCAATGCAAAGCAATATAAAAGCAACGCCGAGAAAATATTGGAATCTGTCTTCATATTGAGTAAACAACCTGCTAGAAAGTTCTTTTTTATCCATTTTGTTTATCTCGCCATAAATTTTATCGAGTTCAAACTCACTGGCTGTAGCGTGGTAATATTTACCATCTGTAATAAGGGCTATTTTCTGAAGCGTTTCTTCATCCAGTTTCGTCATTACAACCTCTCCGGATTTATCTTTTTTATACCCGCTAATCTTGCCAGAGGGGTCTATAATAGGTATGGGTTCCCCTTTTCTGGTGCCGATACCTATTGTATAAATCATTACCCCTTCTTTTTTCGCTTCAGTAGCGGCTTCTGTTGGATTCGTATCATGGTCCTCTCCATCTGTAATAAGAACAAGGACTTTGTGTTTTCTTTCTTTTTTAGTAAAACTTTTCGTAGCTGTCTTAATCGCATCTCCTATAGCTGTGCCAGGTTTTGGCATCATGCCAGGCTCTATTATGTTTAAAAACATTTTTGCTGCGCTATAGTCTAGTGTTAACGGACATTGCATAAAACTATCGCCTGCAAATGTTAGTATCCCAACTCTATCGCCTTTCAGTTTATCTATAAGAGATAAAATTTCCAATTTTGCTTTTTCAATGCGACTTGGCTTTATATCTTGGGCCAGCATACTTGAAGACGTATCTATAGCTAGCATAATATCCACTCCGTAACGCTTAGTCATAGTAAGCCGGCTGCCTATTTGAGGCCTGGCTAAAGCCATAATCAAAAAACTTAAAACAATGACTATTAAGACTTTTCTTATTCTTTCCTTAGCAAGACTTTTGGAAGAAGAAAGTTTCTCTATGAGAGCGCTGTCTCCAAATTTCTCTACTTTTTTTCTCTTACTTATGCCAACTAATATAAAAAATACGATTGCCGCTGGAATCAATAAAAGAAAATTCAGATAGACAGGACTTCCCCAATGCATATGCCCGCCTCGCTATCCCATAAACTTGACAAAACCGTCATTGTCAGAGTGTCAAGTTTATGGGTTTAAGGAATTTTAATAAATATGGTATTCGCCAATATTATTTCAAGTAGCAGCAATATGAATCCCGGCAATATAAAAATAACCGCTAACTCCGTATAGTTTGCGTATTCCTTTGTCTCTATTTTTGTTTTTTCAAGCCGCCCTATTGTCTTATAAATCTCTCTCAAGCCTTCTTTGTCCTCTGCCCTAAAATACAGCCCTCCTGTTTCATCAGCGCTATTTTTAAGGAGCTCTTCGTCTATTTCCGTATCCATGTGCACATATCTTTTTCCAAAAATAGGATCATCTATCGGATACATAGCGCCCCCTGGCTTCCCCGCTCCTACTGTATATATCTTTATGCCGAGCGCCTTGGCTGCTTTACTGGCAGTTAAAGGATCTATCTTGCCGGAGTTATTAACACCATCTGTTAAAAGTATTATTATCTTACTTTTAACATTGGAATCTCTGAGTCTATTTACAGCATTGCTTATCGCCATTCCTATAGCAGTTCCATCTTCTATCATACCTATATCTACTTTATCCAAAAGCTCTATAAGCGTGCCATAATCAAGCGTAACCGGACACTGCGTAAAACTATATCTTGAAAAAACAACTAAGCCAATTCTGTCGTTATTCCTGGTTTTTATAAATTCTCTTAAAACATCTTTGGCAGCGCCCAACCTATTCTGTGGCGCAAAATCTTCCGCCCTCATACTGCCTGAAATATCAAGAGTAAGCATTATATCTATTCCTTCTGTTATTATCTCTTCTTCTTTCTGGCCTGCCTGAGGCCTTGCAAGCGCCAGGACAAAAATAAAAATAGCCGCCATCCTTAATATCATCAGAACATGCCTGTACTTTACGCGAAATCCCGGCCGTATACTCTTCAGGATAGAGATATCCGAGAAAACAACGCTCGCTTCGCGTAATTTAGCGCGTCTGAAATAATCCCAGACTAATAAAGGAATAATGGACAATAATAATAAAAATAAAGGATTGGCAAATCGCATATATTTAGTTTAAGGTTTCCGCTATCTTAGGCGTAGTAATATTTACAATCTCTTCCGCTTTTTTATAAGCCTCTTCTATCTCTTTTTGGAGGGGAGTATATTTTGCAAATTTTACCATATCACAATCTTCAAAAAAATAATTTATTTTATCTACATGCAGACGTTCTATTCTCTTTAACCTCATCTCCTGGAACAATTCCCATGTAGTTCTATCCATAGCAAATATCCTGTACCTGTTTTCTATATAGGCCCGAATAATGTCCGAAAGCCTTATATAATATTCTTTGATCAGTCCTTTTTCTATAAGCTTCATTTCTATAAGAGCTCTCAGGTAATCTCTTGCTATTTCTTCTGCTGGTCTAGAAGGTAACGCAGGTTTTTTTTCTTTTTCTTTTTTCTTTTTAAGATACACAAATATTGCAATACTAACTATAAGCAAAATAAAAACAACAAATATCCATACTGAAAGTTTGGCCTTTATTTCTGCAGGGCTTTTCAACGGCCTTATATCGTCTTTATCATTTGGGCTAGGCTTTATGCTTTCTACATTTATCTTTATTTCATCTGATAAAATCTCTTTTTCCTGGTTATCCAGATCTTTGTACTTGATTTTTAAACCAGGTATGGTAAATTCACCAGTTGTAAAAGTGGCTATGGTGTAAATAGCCCTGGAAACAAATCTCCCGGATTTTATTTTCTGAGGAACTTCTATTTTATAATCCTTTATTTCAAATTCTCCGAGATTTTTTCCTGCAGCATAAGGCTCTATCTCAAGACCATTATCGTATTCCACAATAATTTCATATTTTATTTTATCGCCTATGGTGATCTTATCTCTGTCTACTTTTACCTTTAGGTTAACAGGCTCCGCGAATAGTGGTTTACATAATAATAAAAAAAATATACCTATAAATAGTTTTTTCATAAGCCTATTTCTATTATTTTTTTGCTGCTTGTTTTTCCTGAGACGATTTTAATATTTTTCTTTTTTATATCCAGTTCTTCTGCAAGAAGTTCTATTACTCTTTTATTAGCCTTGTCCTTTTCAGGA
>JAPLMC010000072.1:1677-5209 GCA_026387215.1 Candidatus Omnitrophota bacterium | reverse complement strand
AGAAATACTTTTATTCTATAGCTATTCTCTGAAAGCTTTTCTACTTCTTCTTTTTTGGCCCTTGTAATAACTTTTACTTCTACTCTCACCCATCCTCCGCATTATTATTCCTTAAATTGATCATTATATATAAAAACATTTTTTGTCTTTTTAAGACTATCCAATAAACCATTGATCTTTTCCTGGCGTTTCATAATCCTGTAATCAAAATTTACCCTGTCTTTTATTTCCTCATATTCCTTTTGAACCTTTGTTATCTTGCCAGCTTCGTCTTTGCTTTCTTCTACATATTTATCCTTATTGGCTTCGTAATATAATTTTATGTCTCCTTCTGCAGGCTCTCCAAGTTTTGAATCAACTTCATTCTCTATTAACATATTTATCATTAGTTGTTTTTTTGCAAAATTAGAAGCCTCTATTACTTTTTTATCTTCATCAAGGCCTTGCCTCTTTGCGGAATCATACAATAGCTCTCCTGCTATATATTGGCCGAGGAACTCCAATTTTTTCTTCTTTTCCTTGAATAATTCTTGCGCCATGGGAAACTTTTCTATCTCTTTATTAAATTCTCCCATGGTGATATTTCTATCTCCGATTTTTGCGACTATTATATCGTTTTCTTTGGACTTCAAAGCATCTTCTTTTTCTTTTCCTGTTAAAGAAGTAACTTTTGACATTTCCCTCTCTGCATCTACGCTCTTACCTAGCTTTTCAAGGCAAGCAACTATTTTCTTATTTATCTCAGATATGCTGGAATTTGTTGGATAATAAACTTTTGCTCTTACAAAATTTGCAAGAGCATTGTTATAATCGGACAGATCATCCATATAGATATTTCCTATTATATAGCTTAGATTTGACTTTTTTTCTAATGTAAGAGATGGCAAGCTGATATATTTTTCGTATGAATCAATGGCTTTTTCATAGAGTCCTTGATTCATATACTCTTCCGCTAATTTTTTCTGAATATCCATATTGCTGCTATCTTTGGCTGAAAAATCCTTTTTCATAGAGAAGTGCTTTAAAGACTTAAATGTCAAAAATGTGGTTTCTATGCCTATAATAATTGCCACTATAAGCAAAATGTTTATGATTTTTTCTTTCATAACCCCTCCTAAGTTTTATCTAAATCTTTTGGCACGAGCCTTGAAAAAAAGTATCAATGGCTCTATATAAGGTTTATCAGTGGTTATATCCACTGAATCAATACTCATGGATTTAAAAGCCTTTTTTCTACTGTCTATAAAAGATGACCTTCTTTTTGCAAGTTCTTTTTTTAACAAATCATCCCCTGTATCCAGAAACAACTCCTCCCCTGTCTCCGCGTCTTCAAATTCCACAAGGCCTATATCCGTTAAATCTTTCTCTCTTGGATCAGCTATAGAAATACCTATAATATCATGCCGCTTATTCAAAATCCTAAGTAGCCTTTCATAATTAGAATCCATAAAATCAGAAATAAGAAAAACAACCGAACGTTTTTTTAAAACCTTTCCCAGATATTCCAAAGCTGCATTTATTGACGTCTTTTTGGATTCAGGTTTATAATACAAAAGTTCTCTTATAACTCTCAGTACATGCGGCCTGCCTTTTTTAGGCGGGATAAATTTTTCAACTTTGTCTGTAAATAATAATAGACCTATTTTATCATTATTTTTTATTGCGCTGAAAGAGAGTACAGCGCCTATCTCCGCCATTAATTCTATCTTCATCTTATTTCTGGTACCAAAACTTCCAGAGCTGCTCATGTCCGCCATAATTATTACCGTAAGCTCTCTTTCTTCTATAAATTTCTTAACATACGGGTGGCCCGCTCTAGCAGTTACATTCCAGTCAATGGAACGTATATCATCTCCAGGCACATATTCCCGGACTTCATGAAACTCCATGCCTCTGCCTTTAAATATAGACTCATATTCTCCGGCAAAGACATCGTTCACAAGCCTTCCGGTCCTTATCTCAATCTGTCTGACTTTTTTAAGGTTTTCTTTGGGGATCATGGAACTTCTATTTCGTCAAATACCTTTTTTACAATATCCTCGCTGGTCATCTCTTCGGCTTCCGCTTCATATGTAAGAATAACGCGATGCCTTAAAATATCCATGCCTACTGATTTTATATCCTCTGGCGTTACGTAACCCCTTCCGCGGATAAAGGCATGAGCCTTGCTAGCTATATTAAGGTATATGGACGCCCTTGGAGATGCGCCATAGGCAATGAAATTCTTTATATCCAGCTTGTATTCCTCTGGCGTGCGGGTTGCATAAATAATGTTCACTATGTAATCTTTTATTTTATCATCCATGTAAATCTCATTTATAATCTCTCTTGCTTTTAAAATATCTTTAGGAGAAACAACTGCTTTCACTTCGCTTGGATTATGCCCTGCCATGCGCTCCATGATTTCTCTTTCTTCTTTTTTATCCGGATATTCTATCTTTATCTTTAGCATAAACCTGTCAACCTGCGCCTCAGGTAGAGGGTAGGTACCTTCCTGCTCTATCGGGTTCTGCGTAGCAAGCACCAGAAATGGCTCTTCCAATGGAAATGTATTTTCTCCTATAGTAACTTGCCTTTCCTGCATTGCTTCTAAAAGCGCGCTCTGTACTTTCGCAGGAGCTCTATTAATTTCATCCGCAAGTATAAGATTTGAAAATATAGGGCCTTTTTTTGTAGTAAATACCCCATCTTTTGGATTATAAACAAGTGTACCTATTAAATCTGCTGGTAATAAATCAGGGGTAAATTGTATGCGTTGGAATTTTGTCTGGATGCACTTGGAAAGCGTTTTAACAGCGAGTGTTTTTGCAAGGCCTGGCACGATTATCAACCTGTCTACAAGATAGTGCTGGCCGACTATTACTCTAGACAGCTCCTGGGTAATTTGTTGAATAAACAGGCTTGATTCTTTAACTTTTTCGTTTATCTGCTTTATGTCCTGGCCATACTTAGGGTTAAAATCAGTCATGTTTACCTCCTCGTTATATTGTCATAGTTTCCAATCTTTTTACCCTTTCTCTTATAGGCGGATGTGTGCTAAAAAGCGCTCCGATTGCGCTAGCGCTTAAAGGATTTACTATAAATAAGTGCGCTGTGGCCTGATTTGCATTCATGGGATAAACCTTGTTTCCCTTTTCTAGTTTTAAAAGCGCACGGCTAAGCCCCATTGAAGTCCCTGCTATCATGGCACCTCTTTTATCAGCAGCGTATTCCCTGGATCTCGAAATCGCAAGCTGTATGAGCATAGCTGCTATAGGAGCAACTATCAACATAACTAACATGCCTATACCATTGCCTTCTCTATCTCTACTCCCTCTTCCTCCGAATATAGCTACCCACCTTGCCCAGTTAGCGATCATTGTAATTGCGCCTGCAATAGTAGCTGCCACAGTCATTATAAGAGTGTCTCTATTCTTTATGTGAGAGAGCTCATGAGCTATAACCCCTTTTAATTCTTCCTTATCTAAAATATTCAATATGCCTTGCGTTACGCAGACTGCTGAATGCTTCGGTGAACGGCCGGTAGCAAATG
>JAPLMC010000072.1:0-1630 GCA_026387215.1 Candidatus Omnitrophota bacterium | reverse complement strand
GCAAATGCGTTTGGAGTATTCTGCGGAGCTATGTATACTTTCGGCATAGGCATTTGAGCAGCCATGGTAAGATCTTTTACTAAATTATACAATTCCGGCACTTCATTTATATTTGCTTCTTTGGCCCTATACATCATAAGCACAATCTTGTCGCTGAACCAGTATGAAACCATATTCATTATAAAAGCAAATATAAAAGCGAATATTGCGCCCTGTTGGCCTCCGAAATATCCGCCTATCAATATAAAAATCATGGTTAAAACAACTAATAATAAACCTGTTTTAAAATAATTCACAAATACTCTCCTTAATTAGAGGCTATGCAAATGAAGAAAGCCCCAAGCTACAGGGCTCTTCTTCAATTAATCATATATTATTATAGCTTTATTTCTTTTCTTCTTTTGGTTTTGCTTCTTCCTTTTTTGTCTGCATCGAGTCTTTTACTTCGCTGATGCCTGCAAAAAGAGCTGCAAGGCCACCTAATATCAATATAGTCGGGACCGAGCCTTTCAATAATATCACAAAGCTATACCACCAGCTTACAAGCCCCCATATGCCTATAATGATACTTACTAGCCCACCAATCACTGTTACGTATTTTCCCATTCTTATCTCCTCCTTCTGTTTTAATGTAACTTTTTATACCATTTTAACCCGTCTTTGTCAATAGCTTTTTTATAGGTACTTGCCTAAACTAGCCCAGGTCTTAGGCCCTACTGCTCCGTCAGGCACAAGGCCTTTTGATTTCTGAAAATCTTTTATTGCCTGCCTTGTCCTCGGCCCCATCTTGCCGTCAAATGAGCCAGGATCAAAGCCTGCATTCTTTAGAGCAGTCTGTATCTCTTTTACAGTTGGCCTGAATTCTGCTTTTTGAGAGTCTTTCTGTTTTGGCTCCTTTGTCTTAGCATAACCCTTTTTAGATTCAAGTATCTCTTTTGTCCTACTTAAATCCTCCAGTTGTGTCAAAGTGCTCTTATCAACATAACCTGTGCTCTTAAGGCCTATTGATTCTTGAAACGCCTTTATAGCGTCGCGCGTTTCCTTGCCCATCCTGCCATCAGTATTTCCAGGTTCATAACCTTCGTTCTTCAATATAACCTGTACTTCTTCAATCTTTGGATTAATAATATCAGTACTTCCTACTAGCTTCTCCTCTTCCTTCTGATACTGAACTGACTTAGGAACAATATTGCACCCATAAAATGTTAACAGCACCAGCATAGCTACAATAGCATAGCCTTTCTTTCTCATAGTACACTCTCCCTTTGATTTTTTTATCATTATATCAAAAAATCAATGTAAAGTGAAGCCTTTAGTGGTAAAATATCCATAATCTTGACACTCTTACAATGACGCTTTTGTCAAGTTTATGGATTATGCTAAAAAAAATCATCCCTTCAGAGCTTTGCCTTTCATGCGATGTATGCTGCAGGTTTCTTGATAAAAACACGCTTCTTGCTCCGGTTTTTCTGCCTCATGAAATAACGCCAAAAATAAAACGCTATCTGGACAAATCATGCCGCGTAAAGCTAAAACTCTGGCAAAATATGTATATCTGCCCTTTCTTTAACGTCGAAACCCATATATGTGCTATATACTCAAAAAGGCCTCTTGACTGCCAACTCTACCC
>JAPLMC010000069.1 GCA_026387215.1 Candidatus Omnitrophota bacterium | reverse complement strand
ATGTGAGTATCATAACACTCTACCATTATGCCTTCTACAATCGCTGGATTTGCGCGGCCTGTACGAATCTCTGAAAATTCTCTTACAGTAGAGTCTACTGTTTTTTTAAGCTTTTCCTCTGTATCGTGTATCTGCTTTTGTAATATATCCATAATCAGCCTCCCGATTTTTGCCTTGTGTCGCAAGGAACTATTTTATACAGCTAACACACTATAGTCCCTATTTTATCTCCCATCAAAACTCTTTTTATATTGCCTTTTTTCGTGAGGTTAAAAACTATAATAGGAAGCTTGTTATCCATGCAAAGGCTTACTGCGGTTGCGTCCATAACCTTAAGGCTTTTTTTAAGAACCTGTATATATTTAAGCGATTTAAATTTCTTAGCTGTTTTATCTTTTTTTGGATCTGCGGAATATACGCCGTCTACCTTTGTAGCTTTAAGTATGACATCAGCTCCTAATTCAATGGCTCTTAAACTGGCTGCTGTATCTGTAGAAAAATATGGATTCCCTGTCCCTGCCACAAATATTACCACCCTATTTTTTTCAAGATGCCTTATAGCCTTTCTTCTGATATACGGCTCAGCCAATTCTTGCATATCTATCGCTGTCTGGACGCGCGTAAAAACACCTGCTTTTTCAAGGCTATCCTGTAGCGCCAAGCCATTTATGACAGTTGCTAGCATACCCATATAATCGGCTGTGGTCCTGTCAACTCCCTGGCCCTCAGCAGTAGACCCTCTGTAGATATTGCCTCCACCTATTACAATAGCGATTTCTACGCCAAGCTTCTTAACATCTTTTATCTCTTCAGCGATAGAGCGGGTTACCTCAGGATCTATGCCATAGCCCTGCTTACCCTGTAGCACTTCCCCACTCATCTTCAGCACCACTCTTTTATACGCTGATTTCTTCTGCGTCATTTTATATCTTCCCCTAACTGAAGCCTTACGAATCTACGGATTAATATATTCTCTCCGGTCTTTCCTATAAGCTCATTTAGATAGTCTTTTATGGTTATCTTGTCGTCTTTAACAAAAGGTTGGTCTACAAGACAGACTTCTGAATAGAATTTTTCTATCTTCCCCTGGACTATTTTTTCCAGTACATTATCAGGTTTATTCTTAACGCTTTCTTTTAAAACATTTTTTTCTCTTTCCAGGATATGGCCCGGCACTTCTTCGCGAGACACATAACTCGGAGAAGTAGCTGCGATATGCATTGAAACATTCTTTACAAACTGCTTAAAGTCTTCGCTTCTGGCAACAAAATCTGTTTCGCAATTCACTTCTAAAAGCACGCCTATCTTATTGTTTGAATGAATATACGATCCTATAACGCCCTCTTTGGTGCATCTACCAGCTTTTTTAAGAGCTACGACCTGGCCTCGTTTTCTCAATATATCAATCGCTGTTTCCAGGTCTCCATTAGACTCCTCCAAAGCCTTTTTGCAATCCATCATAGGCGCGTTGGTTTTTTCTCTCAATTTTTTTACTAAATCTGCTGTTATTACCATATTAATACACCTCTTTCTATTCTGCTTCGCTCTTAGAGTATGCGCTTAAGCTTGCAGGATTATTAGTTTTTTGGTGATAGCGGTTTATAACTCTTTTTCTTGACAGGCTTTATTCTTTTTTCCTCTTTATCTTTAACTGGCACTTCTTTTATCGCTTCAACAATTTTTTCTGATTTTTCTTTATCTGTAATATCCTTTGAGTCTTCCTCTTCTTGTAATCTTGCTAATTCCGCAGTATTAGATTCATCAAACTGCTTTTTGCCTTCCACAATGCTATCTGTAATAAGCCCTGTCAAAAGTTTGATTGAGCGCATTGCGTCGTCATTCGCAGGTATAGGATAATCGATCAAGTCAGGATCAGCGTTTGTGTCTATTATAGCTACTATGGGTATGCCGAGTTTCCTGGCTTCTTTTACCGCAATATCCTCTTTTTTAGCATCCACAATAAAAAGCGCGCCTGGCATCTTCCTCATACTGACTATGCCCTGCAGATTCTTTTTTAGCTTATCCATCTCTTTTGTAAGTATTGCTTTTTCTTTCTTAGTAATAGCGCTGAAAGTGCCATCTTTCTGCATGGCTTCAATTGCTTCCAAACGTTTTATGCTATTGCGTATGGTTTTAAAATTGGTCAGTGTACCACCCAGCCATCTGTCTTTTATATAGTACATACCTGAGCGCTGAGCCTCCTGGAATATAAGATCCTGAGCCTGGCGTTTTGTGCCTACAAAAAGGATTGTTCCTCCTTTTGACGCAAGTTCTTTCACATAATCCCTTGCTTTATTCAGATAACCTACTGTCTTTTCAAGATCTATTATATAGATATTGCTTCTTTCCCCGAATATATACTTCTTCATTTTGGGGTTCCACCTGCTAACGTGATGGCCAAAATGAACCCCTGCTTCCAATAATTGTTTAATTAACTCTGTGTCCACATTTCCTCCTTATAAATTTCTGTTTTAGTTAGACTGAATATTATATAATATAATACTTTCTATTTCAAGCTATTTCTTACCTTATCCTAGAGGCAAACTGGAGTTCATAAAGATGCTTATAAACGCCTGATTTCTGCAGTAATTCACCATGAGTACCCGTCTCTACAATCTTTCCTCCTTCAAATACTATTATTTTATCTGCGTGCTCTACTGTAGAAAGCCTGTGGGCGATTACAAATACAGTCCTATTAGCCATTAGCCTGTTAATCGCCTCCTGAACCAGCTTTTCAGATTCAGTATCCAGCTGACTTGTAGCTTCATCAAGTATAAGTATAGGAGGATCTTTAAAAAGAGCCCTCGCAATAGCTATCCTCTGTTTTTCTCCGCCTGATAGCTTGATGCCCCTGTCTCCTACCATTGCCTCGTATCTCTTAGGCATATTCATAATAAAATTATGGGCATTTGCCGCCCTGGCAGCATCCATTATAGTTTCTATTTTTGCATTAGGTTTTCCAAATGCAATATTATTCCTTATAGTATCATTAAAAAGTATTGTTTCCTGGCTGACAATGCCTATATGTTCGCGCAAAGACTCTATTGTAAAGTCTTTTATATCCTTACCGTCAATAAGAATAACACCTTTTTCAGGATCGTAGAACCTTGGCAATAAGCTAACAAACGTGGTCTTGCCAGCTCCGCTCATTCCAACCATAGCAAGAATCTGGCCTTTTAAAAGTTTCGCATTAACCCCATTTAATATAACCCTATCCTTATCATATGAGAAATTTATATCTTTAAATTCTATTGAGTCTTTAAAGTCTACTATTTCCGTTGCGCTTAGACTATTTTTTACTGTTGCTTCTCTATCCAATATATCAAAAACCCTTGTTATTGCAGCCATTGCCTGGAGGTTTATACCATAAAGCCTCGAAAGCCTTTTTAATGGTTTAAGAAGCGACAGCAATGCTGCCAGAAACGCTATAAACGCTCCTGCGCTTAGGCGGCCTTCCACCACCTCTTTGCCGCCATACCATAAAACTACGCCCGTGCACAGCATCCCTACAAATTCTCCCAGAGGACTTATGATTGCCAGACGCTTAACTGATTTAATCATCATCTTAAAATATCTGTTATTATAGGCTTTGAATTTCTCTTTTTGATATTTTTCAGCCATAAAAGATTTCACTATGCTTATACCATATATGGTCTCAAAAAGAAGTGAATTTATATCAGACATGCTTTCCTGAGTTGACGTGCTAATCTTTCTAAGTTTATTACCTATTTTTATAACAGGAAAAGCTATGAGCGGAAATATAAAGACTGTAACAAGTATAAGCTCCAGAGAAATTGAAAAATAAATCTTTATCCAGATTAAAATGATTATATAAATTAAAAGCTGTATAGGCTGCCATAAAAGATCAGTAAGGCCTTCCGTAATAGAATTTACTATGGTCCCTACATCAAAAGTAACCCTTGAAACGAGTTCTCCTGTTTTTATATTTGAATAAAAATCGTTTGATAAGCTAAGCAGCTTCTCGTATATATTTTGTCTTACATCTTTTAGAACTGCCTGGCCAAGCTTGTTCATAAAACAGGTCTGGAAAAATAAAAATGTCTCTTTTAATAAAAATAAAATAGAGACTGTAATTACCACCCAATTTAACAACAAACCCTTTGGCATACTATTTATTTTATCTATTATATTAAGCAAAAAATCAGGGACATGCTGGGTTGCCGGCAAAACTAT
>JAPLMC010000048.1 GCA_026387215.1 Candidatus Omnitrophota bacterium | reverse complement strand
TTAGGTGTTCCTATAAATGTTGCAGAATCGCTTATGCATGACAGGGTCAAGGAGGTTGAACGAAAGGTTATGCCAGCAAATCATACTAGGGCGGTTGATGCAGCAAAACTCCTTGATATTAATTTTATGAACTGCCATACCCCAGCTGATAATTGCGTTGCCTCGTATTTGCAGAGTTTGATGGATAGCAAAAAGCCTAATACGCTTAGGGATATCGTAGACATATTGCTTGAGATACCTGAATACAATGCAGCGGCAAAGCAGAATGCAGGCCCAAAGATTACGAAGGGTACTGATTCTAGCAAGGCAGGCAAGATTTTCGTGGATATGACAGGCGGAACAGAGGGGTCTAAAGATATATTTAAAAAGCTTTCAGAGGCAGGGGTATCTACTATTGTGTGCATGCATCTTAGCGAAGAGCATTTCAAAAAAGCTCAAGAAGAGCATATGAACGTAGTGGTTGCAGGACATATAGCAAGCGATAACGTAGGCCTTAATATTGTATTCGACGAGCTTGATAAAAAAGGAAAATTCAAGATACTGGCCTGTTCTGGATTTAGAAGATTTACAAGAAAAAAACAGTAAGCTGTAAAAAAAGGATTTTATAGCTTATAACTTTAGAGCTAAAGATGGCGAAGATACCGGAAAACATATTGAATGAAATTCAGGATAAATGCGATATAGTTGAAGTGATTTCAAATTATATCTCGCTTAAGCCTAGCGGCAGGAATTTTAAGGCGTGCTGTCCTTTTCATCATGAAAAAACACCTTCTTTTGTAGTAAGCCCTGACAAGCAGATATATCATTGTTTCGGGTGTAATTCAGGCGGCAATGTGTTCAATTTTTTAAAAGAGTATGAAAAGATAGATTTTATAGACGCTGTAAAGATGCTTGCTGAAAAAACAGGAGTGAAGCTACCTGAATATAAAAATAGCGATGACCAGGAAGCCTCTGTTGTAAGCACTTTGTACTCAGTGAATGATATTGCGGCAAATTATTATTATGATTTTTTAGAAAACAAAAACTCATCTCTGGAGCCGAAGAAATATATAGCAAAGAGAGGGCTGGATACTTCAGTGATAAAGAAATTTAGAGTTGGTTATGCAGACTCTTCATGGAAAGCGCTTCTGGATTATTTATTGAGTAGAGGCGTAAAACAGGATACTATTCTCAAAGCAGGGCTGGTTATAAAAGGAAAAGACAATTCCTGTTATGACCTTTTTAGAAACAGGATTATATTCCCCATATTTGACGTGAGGAACAGGGTTATAGGTTTTGGCGCCAGGGTTATGGATGAAACATTACCAAAATATATAAATTCTCCTGAAACAGCTATTTATAAAAAAGGCCAGCATCTATATGGCCTTAATTTTGCAAAGGTTTGTATAAAAGAAAGGAATTTTGCAATAATTACAGAGGGTTATTTGGATGTAATAACATGCCATCAATATGGCGCTAATAACGCAATAGCATCTCTAGGAACCGCGCTTACCACAGAGCAAATAAGGCTTTTAAAAAGATATACTCATAATGTAGTTATGCTTTATGACTCTGATCAGGCAGGAGAAATGGCATCATTAAGGGGTCTGGATTTGCTCCTTGAAGAAGATATAAATGTAAAGATAGCTACTCTGGAAAAAGGCCATGATCCGGATAGCTTTTTAAGGAAGTTTGGAAAAGAAAAATTTGATGAGGCAATAAAAAGATCAAAAAGCCTTTTTACTTATAAATTAGATATATTGCAGGCTAGATTCAACAGCACAGAGCCTGAGTCAAAGGCAGAAACTATAAAGGAGATGCTCCTTACTATTAAGAGAGTCAGAAATGCGGTTATAAAGGCAGAGTATATAAAACTCTTAGCACAGGAACTTTCTGTGAAAGAGGATGCTGTTTGGGAAGAACTTAAGAAAATTAAAGGGGTTTCGCACCATTTGATTAGTTCGGATGCGGGACAGGCAAGGGGTAGAGAACAAGCGGTAAAGAAAACTATAGAAATTTCTCCTGCGGAAAAGATATTGGCTAGATTGATGCTGGAGGATTTTAATATTATAAAAATAGTAAGGGACGAGCTTAAGCCGTCTGACTTTAGGAACCAAGATATTAGAAATATAGCTGAGGCGCTTTTTTCTATTGATGCAGGGGATGGGCCGATAGATATAAACAAATTAATAAATTCCATGGAAGACAGCGTCCCGCAGAATATCATATCTTTCATAGTAAATGAAGAAGTGGAGATAAGGGATAAAGAAAAGAATATCTGTGATTGCATAATGACTATAAAGAAAGAAAATAGGTCAAGGCTTCTTAAAGATATACAAAATAGGCTTTACACAGCTCAGAAGAGCGGTTACGAAGAAGAAGAAAAAAAACTCGTAGAAGAGTTTAATCAGCTTATAAAAAGGGGGCTTTAATTATGAAAAAAGAAACAAAGGTCAAAAAGGCGGCGCTGAACATTGAAAGCCAGTTTGATAAACTGGTAGCTCTGGGCAGAAAAAAAGGGCATCTTACCTATGAAGAGATAAATGATTTTCTTCCTGAAGATATGTTTTCTCCTGAGCAGATAGAGAAGATTCTTGCCGTATTGGAAAAGGAGAATATAGAGATAGTTGATTCAGAGGATGAGCTAAAGCCTGCAAATAAAGAAGAAGACCGTGAAGAAGGCAAGCAGATATTTGATACAGACAGACGGAATGTTGCAGAATCTGTTGAAGCACGCGAGGTCGTAGATATTGGCATAGAAGACCCAGTGAAGATGTATCTGAGGCAAATGGGGCAGATACCTCTCCTTTCGAGGCAGGATGAAATAAGGCTTGCTCAGGAAATTGAAAAGGCAGAAGAGGATTATAAGAGGTTCATATTGAGCTGTCCTTTTGTAAAAGACGAAGTCCTTGCTCTTGCGAATAGAATTCTCTCCAGAAGCGTTAATATGGAAGAGATTATAAAGGAAGACCCGAAGGTGAAAACAGAAGTTCTGATATTTAAGAAGATTACGAATCTTGTGCGCAGGATAAGGACTGCCAGAAAAGGGTCTAATATAATGGAGTTGTGCCTGGAGTTTAATTTCTGCAT
>JAPLMC010000094.1:24165-31034 GCA_026387215.1 Candidatus Omnitrophota bacterium | reverse complement strand
TAAAACCTGACAGCGTAAGTATTACTAACTCTGAAAGTCAGCAAAGTTCTTGACACCAAGACTGCTTAATATTATTGACATAATAGCTTTTTTTGATAGAATAAAGGCAACCAATGAAGGTTCACTCTTAATTAGAGTGAACCTTTTTTAATTCTTTTTTATGCACCTACTGACTTTTTTAATAATATTTCCGCTTGCAACAGCTTTTATTTTATTGTTTTTGAAGAACTATAAGATAAGAGCTATTGCCATATCTACCGCAGCTGCGCTGCTTTCCGCAGGTTCTATAGCCTTGCTTATTATTAATTTTCATCGCGATGTTCAATATTTCAGCTTGGAGGCGTTTTATATAGATAAAGCCATATTTTTTATAGAGGTTTTATTGGCAGTATATATTTTTTATATTAGCTGGAAGTATAAAAAGTATATAGTATCAGGACTAATATTGGCGCAGTTTTTAATTATGGCTTTTTTTGAGCTGAAATGCGCCCAAGGTGTCATAGTAGATCATGAACTATTTGTGGATAAATTTTCAATAATTATGGCTCTAATAATAGGGGTGGTAGGAAGTCTTATATGCGTCTATGCTATAGGATATATGAAAGATTTTCATTTGCAGCATCACAAGGCTCTCAAAGATAATAGATGTTTTTTCTCATTTCTTATGTTCGTATTTTTATCAGCCATGTTCGGTATAGTTTTTTCGAATAATTTATTATGGCTTTATTTTTTCTGGGAAATAACCACGATCTGTTCTTTTTTATTAATAGGGTATAAGAAAACAGAAGAGGCAATAAATAATGCATTCAGGGCGTTACAAATAAATCTTCTGGGAGGCCTGGCTTTTTTAATAGGCATAATATATCTTTATTATTCTTATAATGTTATAGAGTTGGATAAAGCGGTATATTTAGGAAAATTAGGCGTGCTGATTCCGGTCGCGCTTATAAGCTTTGCAGGCCTTACAAAGTCCGCTCAAATGCCATTTTCATCCTGGCTTTTAGGCGCTATGGTTGCGCCTACGCCTGTTTCAGCTTTGCTTCATTCAAGCACAATGGTCAAGGCAGGTGTGTATATTATTTTAAGATTTGCATTTGTGCTGCAGGGAACTATGCTTGGTTTTATAATTGCATTAATAGGAGGCGTGACTTTTCTTATAACTTCTCTTATTGCGATCAGCCAAAGCGATGCTAAAAAAGCCCTTGCATACTCTACAATTGCCAATCTTGGCCTCATAGTGCTTTGTGCAGGAGTAGGGACTTACGAAGCAATGTGGGCGGCAATGCTTTTAATCATATTTCACGCTGTGACAAAATGCCTTTTGTTCTTATGCGTAGGAGCAATAGAGCATAGAATTCACTCGAGAGATATAGAGGATATGTCTGGGCTCATTATTAGCATGCCTAAGATATCTATAATGATACAGATAGGTATGGTCGGGATGTTCCTGGCGCCGTTTGGGATGCTTATCAGTAAATGGGCTGTTTTAAAAGCGCTTGTGGATTTTAATCCTTTACTTGCGGTTTTTGTTATATTCGGAAGCTCCGCCACGCTTTTTTTCTGGGTCAAATGGCTTGGTAAAATAATTACAGTTGTGAATATGGAATATGATCTGGAACAAGGGATGCACAAGACTGAAACAGCGCCTTTATTTATATTAGCTTTCTTAACAGTTGGTTTATGCAGCCTTTTCCCGTTTGTATCAACAGCGCTTATCCAGCCATATGTCATGGAGATATACGGAATGACGCTGACTATGAGCCATGGAAACATTGTGATAATGTCTATAATGTTAGCGATGGTTATGCTTTTCCCACTTAGTTTTATAAATTACGGCAAAAGAGTCAAGGTTGTGGACGCTTATTTAGCGGGCGCTAATACAGAAACCAGTATTCGCTTCCGAGGCGCAGCTGGCAGTGTAAAAGATATGCAAATGAAAAATTACTATCTGGAAAAATATTTTGGAGAAGCAAAGTTATACAAGTTCGGGGCACTCATCTGTTTTATATTTATTATTTTTATATTTATATCGCTGATAAAATGAAAATATTTATTTCAATAATTGCATATATCACTCTGGCGCCTTTTCTTGGCGCAATACTTGCCGGAGTGGACCGAAAGATTACCGCAAGGATGCAGGGAAGGGTGGGTCCGCCTATCTTACAGCCTTTTTATGATGTGCTTAAATTAATGGAGAAAGAAAGCCTTGTGGTAAGAAAATCACAGAATTTTTATGTGGTGTTTTTTTTGATTTTTATAATTTTTACAGGAACTTTATTTTTTTCAGGAAAAGACCTGTTGCTTGTGATATTTGCATTAACTCTCGCAGAAATATTTTTTGTGCTGGGAGGATACAAGGCGAGCTCGCCGTACAGTATCATCGGCTCCCAGAGGGCGCTTATTCAGATGATGGCGTACGAACCTATAATAATACTGGCAGCTGTAGGCATGTACATGGTTACAAAAAGTTTTTATATCACGGATATAATTTCTTACGACAAGCCTCTTTTTTATTTTTTGCCGGGTTTATTATTCGCGTTTATTTATATATTGCCCATGAAGTTTTCCAAATCGCCTTTTGACCTGGCGTATTCGCATCATGCTCATCAGGAACTTGTAAAAGGCATGACTACGGAATTTTCAGGGCGCTCTCTCGCTATGATAGAGGTAGCGCATTGGTATGAGAATATATTGATGCTGGGTTTTGTGGGGCTATTTTTTGCAAACAATATTTTAATCGGAGTTGCGCTTACGCTTTCGATATATTTCCTTATAATTATTATTGATAATACCTTTGCGAGGGTTAAGTGGGAAATGGCCCTTATGAGTTCATGGATTGTGGGATTATTGTTCGGCTTGGGAAATATAATATTTTTGTTTTTTGTACTGAGGTAGAATATGTCTTATTTGAAAAGATCTCCGTGGGTTATACATTATGACGGTACAAGCTGTAATGGCTGTGATATAGAGGTCTTGGCGTCGCTTGCTCCTAGGTACGACCTGGAGAGACTTGGCGTAATAAATACAGGAAACCCAAAGCATGCGGATATATTTTTAATAACTGGTTCTATGAATGACCAAAACAGAGAAGTAGTGCAGAATATTTACGAACAGATGCCTGATCCGAAAGTAGTTGTGGCTATAGGCATTTGTGCTACCTCAGGCGGCATATTTAGCGAGTGCTACAATGTGCTGGGAGGCGTAAACAAGGTGTTGCCTGTTGATATATATGTGCCTGGATGTGCCGCGAGACCGGAATCTATAATAGACGGAGTAGAAAAGGCTTTAAAGATTCTGGAAGATAAAAAACATAAACTTGTAGCCATGGGTTTGGGCACAGAGATATTGGCCATAGAGCCGGCAAATATAGAGGATGCAGCTGAGATCTTGGCGCTACAGAAGCTGGCTTATCAGAGCGAGGCGGAACTCTATAATGATTTTGCGTTCCCTCCTTTAATGCAGACATTGTCTGAACTAAAAGAAGATTTTAAGACCATAATATTTTTCAAGGCTGTTATGAATGGTATAATTATAGGGTCTGTGCGCGGTTATGTTAAAGATGATACATGTTATATTTACAGGCGGATAGTGCATCCCATATATCAGAATCTTGGGATAGGCAAAAAACTTATGAATGAAATAGAATTTCATTTTGGCTTTGCTTCCAGATTTGAGGTTTTTACAGGACACAAATCCAAGCGCAATATTAATTTTTATGAGAGACTTGGATATAGGATGTTCAAATGCGAAAAAGTAAACGATAAACGGCACAGGGTTTATATGGAAAAATTCGCGGATAGGATATAAAAATGACAGAAGATCAGAGGCTGATAGACATAAAAATAGATGAACTATTGGAGAAGGTAATAGGGTTTCATGCAGCAGGTTACAGACTGGTACAAATAGGGTGCACTAAGACAGATGTTTTGGAAATTAATTACTCATTTGATAAAGATTACAATTTCGTGAATCTGAGAATTGTAATACCCTCTGTAGATATTGAAATACCGAGTGTAAGCTCTATTTACTGGAGCGCGTTTCTTTATGAAAACGAGATAAGCGATTTGTATGGAATAAAAATAAAGAATATGGCGATTGATTACAAGGGCAACTTCTACCGCACCACTGTTAAATATCCGTTTAATCCGCAGAATACGGGAAGTTCCGGAGAAGGGATTCCATCATGACGAAAAGAACCATTATTCCTTTTGGCCCGCAGCATCCGGTTTTGCCTGAGCCGATCCATCTGGATCTTGTGCTGGAAGACGAATTAGTAGTTGAGGCAATCCCTTCCATAGGCTTTATTCACAGGGGACTGGAAAAGCTAGTTGAGAAAAAAGATTTTATAGATTTTGTTTACGTGGCTGAGAGGATATGTGGAATATGCAGTTTTATCCACGGCCTTACTTATTGCATAGCAGTAGAAGAAATCATGAAGATCAAGGTTCCTGAAAGGGCGGATTATCTCAGGACCATATGGTCGGAACTTTCCAGGATGCATAGCCATTTATTGTGGATGGGGCTTATGGCGGATTCTTTTGGTTTCGAAAGCCTTTTTATGCACACTTGGCGCATGAGAGAAAAAATTCTTGATATTATAGAAAACACAACAGGCGGAAGGGTTATATTTGCTTCAGCCAAGGTAGGCGGAGTTAGGAGAGATATAGATAGCGCTACTTTAAAATCGATTAGCAAAAGTCTTGAATCATATAAGAATGAACTTAAAGAGATTACAGATATTTTTATAAAAGACTCTTCTGTGCAACACAGACTTGTAGGAGTAGGCGTGCTGAAGAAGGGCCAGGCTTATGAACTTGGGGCAGTCGGCCCTACATTAAGGGCAAGTGGATGGTCTATAGATACTAGGAAACTGGGATATGCAGCTTATAAAAATATTGATTTTGAGCCTGTTGTGGAGACTTCAGGCGATAGCTATGCAAGGTGTGTTGTGAGAATAAAGGAATTATTTCAGTCTATTGACATAATCAGGCAACTGGCCGGCAAAATTCCGGACGGACCTATTGAAATTAAAATAACGGGAAATCCTGACGGAGAATTTTTTGCAAGGACAGAACAGCCCAGAGGAGAAGTTATTTATTATGCCAAGGCAAATGGAACCAAGTTTTTACAGCGCCTAAGAGTGAGGACTCCTACATTTGCGAATATTCCAAGTTTAGTAAAAATGCTTCCGGGAAGCAGCCTGGCGGATGTACCTGTATTAGTCCTGACTATTGATCCGTGCATAAGCTGCACTGAAAGGTAAATATGCAATTTTTTGTAATGGCAAAGACAGTCCTGAAGAGCTTGTTCAGAAAACCCGCTACTGTTAAATATCCTTTTGGCCCAAAGATGTTGTCTGAGTTTGCAAGAGGCAGTATTTCTATAGATATTTCCAGATGTATATTCTGCGGAATGTGCCAAAGAAAATGTCCCACTGGCGCCATAGTTGTTACTAGAGAAGAAAAAACATGGAACATAGCAAGACTCAAGTGCATTACGTGCGGTTATTGCGTAGAGGTATGTCCTAAAAAATGCCTCCAGATGAGTAATCAATATACAGAACCAATGCTTACAAAACACGAGGATTTATACAAAAATGCATGAGTATCATATTGTAGAAGGCATAGCTAAGCAGATACTGGAAAAAGCAAAGAATTCCGGCGCTAAAAAGATAATTGGCGTTACGCTTGTCATGGGAGAGCTTTCCGGGTTACAGGAAGAGTCTATTAGGGTTTATTTCGATAATTTTGCCAAAGAAAATCTCCTCGAAGGCACAAAGCTGATAATAAAAACCGCAAAATCGAAACTAAAGTGCCAGGACTGCGGTACAATATTCGAGCACGAGAAATCAGATTTCAACTGCCCAAAATGCCAAGGCCTAGGCATCCTGACAAATTCCGGCAAAGAATTCTATATAGACAACATAGAAATCGAATCATAATCTTGACATTCTGACAATGTCACTTTTGTCAAGATTATGGTACAATGAAAGCATGAAAAATAGTTATTTGCAGGTTATTACAACTGTATCCAGGAAGCTCGATGCTGAAAAGATAGCAAGAGACCTTGTAGTCAAAAGACTTGCCGCCTGTGTTCAGATAGGAGGACCGATAAAAAGTATTTATCGTTGGAAAGGTAAGATTGAAACAGCAAAAGAGTGGGTGTGTATAATTAAGATTAGAAAGAGTTTTTATAAAAAAGTAGAAGAAGCTATTAAAGAAAGCCATCCTTACGAAATTCCTGAAATCATAGCAGTTTCAATCCCCAAAGGTAGTAAAGATTATCTGAAATGGCTTTTTGATGAAACTGTAAAAAAATATGGATAAGATCAAGCGTTGTCTTCTGGGAAACAATGTTAGATATGATGGAAGGCACAAGCTGGACCATTATCTAAAAAATGCGTTTGATAAATTTGTAAATTGGGTACCTGTGTGTCCTGAAGTTGAATGCGGGCTTGGTGTGCCTAGGGAAGCAATGCATTTGGTAGGTGCGTCCGAATCGCCCAAGCTTGTTACAGAAAATTCTGACATAGACTATACTGAAAAAATGCTCAAATGGGCAAAAGAAAAGCTTGAACAGCTTGAAAAAGAAAAGCTGTGCGGTTTTATATTTAAAAACAATTCTCCGAGCTGTGGTTTGAACAGGGTGCTTTCCAAAAATGGCATCGGTATATTTGCAAAAGAATTTTCCAGTTATTTTAAACTTATGCCTGTGGAAGATGAAGACAGGCTGCGCGATGAAGGTATAAGGGAAAGTTTTATAAAAGATATTTATATTTTTAAGAAAAAGCATTAAAAAATTCACTCTCCTATATATTATAAATCTAAAAATAATAATTCTATGAAATTGATAAAAATAATAAATGATAA
>JAPLMC010000094.1:21675-24135 GCA_026387215.1 Candidatus Omnitrophota bacterium | reverse complement strand
GATAAAAGATATTGTTTTGGAAAACTGGGCTGTGAGTTGGCCTATGGTTATTATTATGTTTTTTGAATTTTTGATAGGGATTACCGATGTGTATATTGCGGGTAAATTTGGCAAGGAAGTACAGGCAGCATACGGGCTTGCATTCCAGTTGTATTTTGTTTTTATTATTGTGGGCATGGCTCTTACAGTCGGGACTGCTTCGGTTCTTTCAAGATTGTTTACATCTGACAGAAAAAGCGAATTTTCTCTGGCAGTCAGCACATCTATTATTACAGCGATTGCTGCAGGGTTAATTGCAACGTTCCTGGGTATATTTTTTTCAAAATATATAATACATCATCTTCGGACGCCGCAGATCGTTAGAGATCTAGCCGCACCTTTGTTAATGATATATTCCCTTGGATTTATTTTTGATTATGCGCTTATGAATACAAATGCGGTTTTACGCGCATGCAATATGATAAAAAAATCCCTTTTTGCAATGACTGTGGCTTGTATTTTGAATATAGCTTTGAATTTTATATTTGCGTTTGGCACATCTCTTGGTTATAAAGGCATAGGTGCGGCAACTGTAATAAGTTTATTTGTAGGAGCTATTTTAAATGTTGGTTTTACCAAAAGATTTATAACAAAAGGTTTTATTTTTTCAATTTTGATGTTTAAAAAAATGTTGGATATTAGCTGGCCTGCGGCATTGCTACAAGTTTTCTGGCAGCTTGGCACAATAGTGCTTTTTCTGATATTGAATATGCTCCCAGCCATGAATATAGAAGTTATGGCAGCTTTTACCAATGGCCTGAAGATAGAATCTGCTATATTTCTTCCTGCTTTTGCTTTTAATATGGCAAATTCAGTGCTGGTTGGAAACGCGCTTGGCAAAAAAGAAAATGATCAAGCATTTAAAAAAGGGATAATAACAGCTCTTATAGGAGTATTTATAGTTATTATATTAACTCTTATAGTAGTGCTAAATGCAAAAATTATAGCCCCGTTTCTTTCAAACGATAGCGTTGTTATAAACGAAACGCTTAAATATATTTTTATTGCGCTTCTTTTCGAGCCTGTCATGGCATGGAGCGTTATACTTGGAGGCGGCTTGAACGGAGCAGGGGATACGAAAGTTGTCATGGCTATTGTAGCTGGAAGCGTTTGGCTGATACGTATTCCATTGAGTTATCTTCTTGGAATTTATCTTGGATTTGGAGCTCAAGGCATATGGTGGTCAATGAATATTTCTATAGCGTGCCAGTGCCTTTTAATGACAAGGCGCTATTTCAGTAAACGCTGGATGCAGCTTTCAGAGCAGGTTGTCTGATGGATACAAGAGAAGGATTATATATACATATACCATTTTGCAGGCAAAAATGCTTGTACTGCGATTTTTACAGCGCTTTGCACACTGAAAGTCTTGCAGATTCCTATATCGAGGTGATTTTAAAACAGATACAAAGGCTGGATCAGAATTTTTCCAGTATTTATATAGGTGGAGGCACTCCTAGTATATTGAGCCAGGATTTGCTGAATAAATTATTAGCTGGTTTAAAGAAACTTATAAAAAAGGATGCGGAATTTACAATAGAGGTAAATCCTGAAAGTGTGGATAAAGAAAAACTTAAACTTTTTCTTGAAAGAGGCGTAAATCGCATTAGTATAGGCGCCCAGTCATTTGATGATAAGAAATTAAATTCTCTAGGCAGAATTCATAGCGCAAAACAGGCGGTAGAAGCAATAGAACTTTCAAAAAAAATAGGTTTTAATAATACCAGCATTGATATGATATTCGGTGTAAGCAAAGAAGATTTAAAGGCGTTGGAGGCTGAGCTTGAAAAAGCAGCTGGATTTGATATACAACACATATCCTGTTATTCTCTGAGTTATGAAACAGATACGCCCCTTTTCATAATGCGAGAGAAAAAAGAGGTTTCACCTATTGATGATGAAGTTATGGCAGATATGTATCGATATACAATGTCTTATCTGCCCGATAAGGGCTTTAATCATTATGAAGTTTCTAGCTTTAGTAAGCCGGGTTTTGAGTGCAGGCATAATTTAAACTACTGGGATAATAATTCTTATGTAGGCTTGGGGCCTTCAGCTGTTTCGTATATAGGAGGCGTAAGGTCAGAGAATGTAAAAGATGTTAAAGAATATATAGACAGGTTTAATAAAGGTATGGATCTCGTTATGTCCTGGGAAGAGTTACCGCCTGTTCAAATGGCAAAAGAAAGTGCGAGCATAAAAATAAGGACTAAAGAGGGTATCGACTATGGTTGGTTTAAGAATAAAACAGGGTTTGATTTTCTTGAGCTGGAAAAATCTACGCTGGGAGATCTTGCAGAACAAGGCCTGATAGAATATAATGAAAAAAGTGTTAGACTTACGAATAAAGGGTTTTTATTTTCTGATACGGTGTCGTCTACATTGTTATAATAAACCGCGTAGGTTGCTATAGGCAACCTA
>JAPLMC010000094.1:0-21668 GCA_026387215.1 Candidatus Omnitrophota bacterium | reverse complement strand
GTTGCTATAGGCAACCTACGCGGTTGGGGTGGTCGAAACAACCTACTATGGTCGGAGGCGTATTATGAAATCTTTTACAGAATATGTTTGGATGAATACGAATGAGAGATACGATATAGTGAATATCACTTCTCAAGTAGAAGCTGCATTGAAAAAAAGTGGTATTAAAGAAGGCCTATGTCTTGTAAACGCAATGCATATAACCGCAAGTGTGTTTATAAATGATAACGAAAGCGGTTTACATGAAGATTTCCTTAAATGGGTAGAAAAACTTGCGCCTTATGGCGTTGATAAATATAAGCATAATCTTACAGGCGAAGATAATGGCGATGCGCATCTTAAAAGAACAATTATGGGCAGGGAAGTTGTAGTAGCTGTGACAAAAGGCTCTCTTGACTTTGGGCCATGGGAACAGATTTTCTATGGAGAATTTGACGGCCGGAGAAAAAAGAGGATACTCGTAAAAATAATAGGGGAATGATTTAAAATCATGAAAACAGTAATACTTTTAACAATAGCAAATATTTTTATGACAATCGCATGGTATGGCCATTTGAAATATAAGAGTTCTCCGCTGTTTTTGGTGATTCTTGTGAGCTGGCTTATTGCGTTTATAGAGTATTGTTTCCAGGTTCCTGCCAACCGCATAGGCCATTCACAATTTTCCGCAGCCCAGCTTAAGGCTATACAGGAAGTAATAACGCTTGTAGTCTTCTGCGTATTTTCTGTTATTTATCTTAAGGAAGAGTTAAAATGGAACTATATAGTAGGTTTTCTAATGATAATCGGCGCAGTAATATTTATCTTCAAAAAATGGTAAAAACTTGACAATCGTACAATGTCACTTTTGTCAAGTTTATGATAGGGTATATGGCGGATAAAATGTTTTTACCTATATGTAAACAGGATATGAAAAATAGGTCCTGGGATGAGCTGGATGTAATACTCATTACAGGAGATGCTTATGTGGATCATCCTTCTTTTGGCGCAGCTGTTATTGCAAGGGTTCTGGAAGCTGCAGGATTCAAAGTTGGGGTCATTGCTCAGCCTGACTGGAAAACGTCAAATGATTTTTTAAAATTAGGAAAACCAAAACTATTTTTTGGAGTTACTGCAGGGAATCTTGATTCAATTCTTGCCAATTATACTATTAATCGCTCCAAGAGAAAAAAAGATGATTATTCTCCAGGCGGAAAGATTGGGCTAAGGCCTAATAGGGCTACGATTGTATATGCAAATAAGGTAAGAGAAATTTTTCCTGACACGCCTATTGTATTGGGGGGGATAGAGGCAAGCTTAAGGAGGATTGCTCATTATGATTTCTGGTCAGATAACGTGCGCCGTTCAGTTCTTCTAGACGCAAAAGCGGATTTATTGGTCTATGGCATGGGAGAAAAACAAATTGTAGAAATAGCAAAACGTCTGGCAAAAAGCGAAGATGTAAAGAGCCTGGATGATATACGCGGGACAGTAATTGTAAGAAAAATTATAGGTAATTTTAAATATTGTATAGAGGTACCTTCGTTTGAAGAAATCGAAAAAAATAAAGATAAATTTAACGAGGCTTTTAAGTTATTTTATTTAGAATCAGATCCTGTAAAAGGGAAAACTATTATTCAGAAACATGGTGATAGATTTGTTATTCAGCTTCCTCCGGAAAAGCCGTTATCACAGAGAGAATTAGATGGTATTTATTCGCTTGATTATGCAAGGTTACCTCATCCTATTTATGATGAAGAAGGAGGGGTTCCTGGATTTGAGACAATAAAAAATTCAATAACTTCTCACAGGGGATGCAACGGAGAATGTAGTTTCTGCTCTCTGGGTTTTCATCAAGGGCGTATTGTGCAATCTAGGAGTAAGGAATCAATAGTTAAAGAGGTAGAGATTTTAACAAAAGAAAATTATTTTAAAGGCACAATAACTGATATAGGTGGACCAACTGCGAATCTATACGCTGCGCATTGCAAGCTATGGGAAAAACGCGGCGCATGTAAGGACAAGCAATGCCTTATGCCCTCAAAATGCCAGAATCTTAAACTTGGATACGATGAAGCATTAAGTTTGTGGGACAGAGTAAAGAAAATCAAAGGCGTAAAGCATATTTTTATAGGCAGTGGTTTAAGATATGATCTTCTGACAGACAAACAGTCCGATAGATACCTTGAGGCTTTGTGCAGGGAGCATGTAAGCGGTTATCTAAAAATTGCGCCGGAACATACTGCTAATAAAGTCCTGGAGCTTATGAATAAGCCAGGCATATGGGTGTATGAAAGATTTATGAAACGCTTTCAGGATATAAACAGAGAACTCGGCAAAAAACAATTTATCGTGAATTATTTTATAACCTCTCATCCTGGCGCGGATAGAAACGCAAGCCTGGAAATGGCGCACTATCTTTCAGAAAGAAAAATCCGGCCTGAGCAAATCCAGGATTTTATTCCTCTTCCAATGACGGCATCGGCTGCCATGTACTGGACAGGCGAGAGTCCTTTTACGGGCGAGAACGTTTATGTGCCTAAAGATATTAAAGAAAGAAAGTGGCAAAGGGTTTTAGTCCAGCCAAGAACTTGACAAAACTGACATTGTTAGAGTGTAAAGATTATGGGTGTTAAAAAGCTTTTTATATTTGATTTGGATGGGACTCTGGCAGATGCTTACGGGGCTATAGAAAGAAGTATTAATTTTACCCTGAAAAGACTTGGTCTGCCTTTAGTTACTTATCAGGAGGTTAAAAGAAAGGTTGGGAGAGGGGACAGGCTTTTTATGAAGTCGTTTTTTTCTGCAAAGGATATGGAAAAGGCTCTGAAGATATACAAGCCTCATCATGCAAAAGCGCTTTTAAAGTATACCAGATTAAGGCCTTATGCAAAAAAATTGCTTTATACGCTAAAAAGAGAGAAAAAGTTTCTAGCAATAGCGTCCAACAGGCCATATTATTATACAAATATAATATTGAAAGCGCTTGGCATCAAAAAATATTTTGATATTGTTTTATGTGCCGACCAAATAAATAGCCTTAAACCTAATCCTAAGATTTTATATACTATAATAAAAAAACTAGGCGTTAGCAAGGAGGAGACTGTTTATACAGGAGATATGGACATAGATATGGAGACAGCTAGCCGGGCGAAAGTGAATGCAATATTCATAACAGGCGGTTCAAGCGCGCTTAATTCAGTAAAAAAATATAAAAATAAAAAAGTAATACATTCACTTACCGAGATCAAGATCGAGTCTCCAATTTAAGCACAAGACCGGATCTGACTATCCTCTTAGCTGTTTTTCTGCGTCTATTATATCGCGGTTAATGATGCGGATTAATTTTAAGGTTTTTTCTTTGAATTCCTGTGAGCACGGAGTGTCCATGAGTTCCCTAAGTATTTGGATTGCCATCCTGAAATAACGTATTATTTCTCCTTCGTCAGAGTCTGTGTGAGTGAGTATATTATCAAAACTTTCATTTCTTATCCATGCTTCTAGGCATGGCGAAAGATGGTAATAATATTTTTTACTGATAGGCGTTATCTTTAGCTTTTTTTCGTATTTTTCTATATTATCTAAGACCGTATCAGTGATATTTTTAAGAGATTTTGAGGTTTTAGTGAGCTTTGGGAGAATACTAGTTTTTCTTGGTTCGAATACAAGGCTGACGCATAGTATTCCAAGCTCTATTTCTGAAAGATTTTCCAGAATTCCTTTTTCGTAAAGCTCTGCCAGAGAAAGTTCGTAGCCGTAGATTTTGCTCGCGAAGTCACCTTTTTTTGTAAGAGCGTTATTTTTTATATACCCCAGATCTTTTAAAAGTCTGACTTTATTATATAAAAGGTCTAAAGCTTTTTGCCTTGAGTGTTTATTTGCCTGGAAATAATGAAAAGAGAGAGGATATATTTCATATAACTTTTCTTTGTATTTGCTGTAAAGGTTCAATACAGTCGCGTAAGAGGCGTTGAATTTGCTTTCTACTTTCTCGGGGGAGCCGTAAATGACCTTATTAACTTCCTGAACAGAGGTATAACGCGGGTTTATCCTGGAATAAACAAAACCTTCTTCATCTATTCCGCGCCTTCCGGCACGGCCCGCCATCTGATAGAAATCCCTTGTTTTTAAAGTGCCGTAAAAATTACCGTAGAATTTTCTCAGCTCATTAAATACAACTGTTCGGGCAGGCATATTTATTCCAAGCGCAAATGTCTCTGTTGTGAATATGACCTTTATTAATCTTGAGGTAAAAAGCCTTTCAATGACTTCTTTTAACGTAGGCATCATGCCGGCGTGATGAAAGGCAATACCTTTTTCTATAAAAGGCAGCATTATGTCCGCGTTTTTTTCATCTAACAGGTCAAATCTTTGGCGGAGTTCCGTATACAGAGTTTTTATGTTCTGTTTTTCATCATAATTTAAAAAGTCAAACCTAAGGATTTCCTCAGCAAGTCTTTCACAATGCCTTCTAGAGAAACAGAAATATATGCACGGCAGTTTATTATTTTCAAAAAGGTATTTTATCAGCGAAACAGGCTTATTAAACTTAAAATGCTCATGATGTCCGCTATTTGTTATATGACTAGTTTTATCCAGTATTTTATTATGGCATTGAAAAAAGAAATGAAGCGGCACGGGTCTTTTGTCTTCTTTAACCACCTTAAGAGGTTTTTTATGTATTGCCTCAAGCCATTTGCTGAATTCATCTATATTAGGTATAGTTGCTGAAAGAGCGAGCATTTTCATTTTTGGCGGAAGGAATATAAGAGATTCTTCCCATACAGTGCCGCGCTCATAATCGTCTAGATAATGTATTTCATCGAAAATTATCCAAGAATATTCATCCAGATTAGTTTCTTCCGCTAGCACTTTATTCCTGAATATCTCTGTTGTCATGATAAGTATTGATGCAGACGGGTTTATTGTGACGTCTCCTGTAAGGATACCGATGTGGTCTTTGAAATTTTCCTGAAAATCCCTGAACTTCTGGTTGGAGAGCGCTTTTATAGGAGCCGTGTATATGGCTTTTGTGCCTTTTACTAGGCAATCGTTGATTATATATTCAGCTATAACGGTTTTACCTGCTCCTGTCGGGGCAGATACTATTACCGAATAACCTTCTTTAATATAATTGATAGCTTTTTCTTGGAATTGGTCATAAATCATATATGTATTATATACTTAGTTATGGTATAATTACAGCTGTTTCTATCTATTAAAATCAGGCAGAAGGCATAATGAAAACAAAAACTATTTACAAAGGCAGGCTCTTGCATCTTGCTATAGGGAAGGAACTTTTACCAAACGGCTATCTTGCCCAGTTTGAGATTATTAAACATCCTGGCGCTGCGCTTGTTGTGCCTTTTCTTGCAAAGGATAAAATAATACTCTTAAAGCAGTTGAGGCCTGTTATAAATTCTTATATATATGAGCTTCCCGCAGGAACTCTTGATAAAAATGAACTGCCTTTATCCTGTGCAAAGCGCGAGATAATAGAAGAGACTGGATATGCTGCAAAGAAATTTACTAAATTAGGCGAGATATATCCTGTGCCAGGGTATTCTACGGAGAAGATAGCTGTATTTAAGGCAGAAAAGTTGACAAAAAGACACAGAATACCAGAGCAAGATGAGGTAATAGAAAATTTCAGATTTAATAAAAAAAAGATAAAAAAATTATTCAAATCTGGCAAGATAGTAGACGCAAAAACAATTTGCGCGCTTGTATTATGTAATTGGCTATAACGGCCTTGACTCTTGCGGCAGTTACGAGTATTATATTAACAGTGAAATCAATTAAGCGACATTAATATAGATAGAAAGAATTACATCAGATGGAAGACAGCAGAAAGCCTCGCGGTTTTATCAGGATCAATAAAGTCAGGGCATATCTTTTAGTCAAGAATATAAAAAGTCTATTGAAGAAGCAGGAAAGAAAAAGAGTAAAGAAATAGACGCTAATTATTGCATGAGGGAAGCTATGATTAAGAATGTCTTATTGGCTTTTATCCCTATTTTTGTAGCAGTTGATGCAATAGGGGTACTACCTCTTTTCACATCTCTCACAGAAGGCATTAAGAAAAAAGAAAAATCCAAAATAATATTTCAATCAATGGTTACAGCCATGTGTCTTGCAATTGGTTTTATATTTCTTGGCAAAGCTGTTTTTAATCTCATGGGCATAACTCTTGGAGATTTCATGGTTGCGGGAGGGTCTATTCTTTTTTATATCGCTGTTGCGGATATAAGAGGCCCTGGCAAAGGAAGCCAGTATGCTAATCAGGAACTTGGGGCAGTGCCTCTAGGAACGCCTCTCATCGTAGGCCCTGCTGTTTTGACAACATCGTTGATTATTATAGGCGAATACGGTTTGCCAGCCACGCTTATATCGGTATTAGTAAACATTTTATTAGCTGGTTTAGTACTTTCGCTTTCTGGTTTTATAATAAAAATTCTTGGAAAAGCTGGCTCAAGAGCGTTATCGAAGGTAACAAATCTTCTTTTAGCTGCAATAGCAGTAATGCTTATCCGTAAAGGCGTAGTTCAGATATTCCACTTATGAATTCCTTAACTAATTTTGTCACAGCTGCTTTGCTTTGCGAAGCAAAGCAGCTGGAACAAAATTCAGAGGAGAGTCTAACATGGAAAATTTCAAATTAGACGGTTTAAGACTTGAATTAAAAACTATTATACAGCCTTATCTGATAAGGCTTCTCGACATTCATAAAGAAAATATAATTTCTGTGGTATTATATGGAAGCGCTACAGGAAAATATTTTATACCAAAAAAATCAGACATAAATCTGGTAGTTGTGTTTAAAAGTATTGAATTTCAACAGCTAAAGAGTTCTCTTCAACTTATAGATTATGGAATATCTAAAAGAATAACTGCGCCTTTATTTTTGTCTTTATCTCATATTGAATTATCCAAAGATACTTTTCCTATAGAATTTATTGAGATAAAAGAAAATAATATTTTAATTTATGGAGAAGATGTATTTTCTGACTTAAAAATAGACGAGAGTAATATAAAACTTTTTTGCAAAAGAGAGATAGAAGGAAAACTCATACGGCTTCGCCAGGCTTATTTGGAAATAGGGCTTAAGAGAAAAGGCGTTGAAGCATTGATGAAAGAATCAATGGATTCTTTTTTACCTATATTTAGAGCGCTTTTACGTTCAAAGACAAATATCCATCCAATAGATAAGGAGCAGATACTTCTCGAATTGTGTAGTCATTATAGTCTTTCCAAAGATGTATTTATTGCTATTTTAAAAGATAAAATGAATGATGAAAAAATAAGAGGTGAAGACGCCGAGGTATTTTTTGAAAAATACTTAAGAGAGATAGAAAAGCTTTCATGAAAAAGATATTTATAATAATAAGTTTCTTTATTTTTACAGGTATTGGGTTTTGCGAAGAGCCAACTTTTCAGAATTATATTGGGTATGTAAATGATTATGCGAATATTTTATCAGATGAAGTAAAAGCTAAGCTTACAGTCCTTTCTGGAGAAATTGAAAATAAAACTACAAGCCAGTTAGCTATTTTAACCATTGATACGACTTCCCCTCTGGATATAGAAACTTATGCGGTAAAACTTTTTGAGAAATGGGGCATTGGCCAGAAAGGCAAAAATAACGGAGTTCTTATCCTTGTAGCTGTAAAAGATAGAGCAGTCAGGATAGAAGTTGGATATGGGCTTGAAGGAGCAATACCGGATGCATTAGCCAAGAATATAATAGAAAAGTCTATGATCCCATTTTTTAAAAATGGAGATTATAATGCAGGTATTCTTCAGGGAGCAGTAGTTTTAAGTCATCTGATAGCTGGTGAATATAATGTGGAAATCTCTGAATTAGAAAATATAAAAATAACTGCCTCTTCAAAACAGCCTTCTATTTTTGACGTTTTATTTATTATTTTTATTATTATAATATTAATAAGGGCCCGTCTTTTCTGGTTTTTTCCAATGCTAGGCAAAGGAGGCGGTAAAAGTGGAGGTTATTGGTCAGGTGGAGGAAATTCAGGCGGATTTGGAGGAGGGTTTGGAGGTTTCGGAGGTGGTTTTTCGGGAGGAGGCGGTGCCTCCGGCCGCTGGTAGTATAGGTATAGCATTAACAAGTTGACAAAACTGACATTGTCACTTTGTCAACTTTATTGAGAAGGGGGAGGGTGGGATGAAGAAGATAGGGATGGTATTGTTGGTTGTTATTGGAGTAGTGATAGTTGTTGGAGGTATGGTTATAGCAGGGCTTAATAAGCCAGTGGTGTTGGATGAGCAGGTTAATAATGCATGGGCCCAGGTAGAGAATCAGCTTCAGAGGAGGGTTGATCTGATCCCAAATCTTGTGAGCACTGTTAAAGGTTATATGGAACATGAAAGAGGTACGTTTGAAAAAATAACAGAGCTCAGGAGCCAGTGGGCAAAGGCAAGTAGCACACAGGAGAAAATTCAGACAGCTAACGCTATAACAGATGCTTTGTCAAAGATTTTGATGGTGTCTGAAAATTATCCTGAATTGAAGGCAAACGAAAATTTTTTAAGCCTTCAGGCGCAATTAGAAGGCACTGAAAATAGGATTGCGGTTGAGAGGATGAGATATAATGACGCGGTAAAAACATTTAACGCGTATCAGAGAACGATATTCGGCAGTGTTTTCTGTAGTTTGAGAAACTTGGGCCAGCCAAGGGTTTATTTTAAAGCAGCTGAAACTGCAAAAGAAGTACCGAAAGTAACCTTTTAGTTTTTAATAAATCAGTAACCTACGCGGTAACCGCGTAGGTTGAGGTGGTTAATGAAGAAAGTGCTTTTAGTCAATCCATGGATATATGATTTTAGTGCGTATGATTTCGGCATAAAGCCAGTAGGGCTTTTGCGCATAGGGCAGTTTTTACGCGAAAAAGGCACAAAGGTGAGTCTGGTGGATTGCATGGAAGGCTGCAGAAGGAGTAAAGATGAGTACGGCTTTTCAAAGATAAGAAAAGAAAAAATAGACAAGCCGGATATGCTAAAAGATATAGAAAGGGCCTATTTTAGGTACGGCATACCTGTCTCAGAATTTTTAAACAAGATATCGATGATCTCAGAAATAGATGAGATATATATAACCTCTGGCATGACTTACTGGTATCCAGGTGTTCACCTTGCCATAAAGCTCCTGAAGGAGCGTTTTAATAAAACGCCTATAACGCTAGGCGGTATTTACGCTACTATTTGCCATAAGCACGCGCGTTTGACAAGCAATGCCGACATTATATGGAAAGGCAGTTTTTTTGATAAAGAATATTTCTGCCAGAGCGGTTTTTATCCTGCGTACGACTTACTTCTGGATAAAGAAATACTTCCAATACAGCTTACAACAGGCTGTCCTTTTAGGTGTACTTACTGTGCATCCAGGATGTTCAGTGCAAAATTCGAGATGAAAGACCCTGTAAACCTATTTGAAGAGGTTATGTATTATAACAGGGCGTTCGGCACAAAAAGTTTTGTTTTTTACGATGATGCCCTAGCCTATAGAAGTTCAGAAGGTATTAAAAGGTTCTTAAGACTTATTATAGCTTCAGGCGCGCAATTTACTTTTCACACGCCAAATGGGCTGCACGCTAGGTTTATAGACGAGGAGCTTTCAGAGCTTTTTAAAAAGACAAACTTCAGGGACTTGCGCATATCTCTTGAGACTTCTGATGAAGGAGTACAGCAATTTACAGGCGGAAAAGTAAGCAATAATGATTTAAAACTAGCCCTTAGGAATTTAAAAGAAGCTGGTTTCGCGAAAAAAGATCTTGGCGTTTATATATTGATGGGCGCGAGTTATATTGATATGGAAAAGACAATGGATGATATAATTTTTATAAATTCTCTAGGGGCAAAGGCAATCCTAGCTTCTTATTCTCCAATACCAGGGACATTGGATTATAAGATACTTGTTAAAAATAAAATAATAAAAGATAATATCGATCCATTATGGCATAATAAAACGATATTTTCCGAGCTTTTGATGCCGGCTTATATCCGTAAGGCAAGAGAAATAAGGCGATTTACGTCAAATTTAAATAAAACTTAAACCCTGATCCACCTGCCAGGTGAGCCAGATTAGAGGAGAGCGTGTGGAGTTTTTTGAAGTAATAAAAAATAGAAAAAGCGTTAGGGAATATTCCGATAGAGAAGTTGAAAAAGAGCTTATTGAAAAAATTGTAAATGCCGGAAGACTAGCCGCTACTGCCAGAAACGAACAACCGTGGGATTTTGTGGTGACGTCGGATAAGAAAATGCTTAAAAAAATATGCGATATGTGTCCAAACGGGCCTTTCATTAAAGATGTTTCGTATTTAATAGGGGTATTTTCAAAAGATACAAAATACTATATTGAAGACTGTTCTAGCGCTACGCAAAATATGCTTCTTGCGATAGAGGCGCTTGGCCTTGGCGGTTGCTGGATAGCTGGGGATAAAAAAGATTACGCAGAATCTATCCGGAAGATATTTAACGCTCCGGAAGGTTATAAACTGGTAAGCATGATAACGGTGGGGTATCCTAAAAAAGAAGAAAGACCTCACGCAAAAAGAAGCCTAAAAGAAGTTTAAAAATACATTTAAGCTTATATGTGATAGCTGCAGACGTTGATTTGGATTAGCCAGATATTTTTTCCATTGGTTGATTGCAGCAAACCAATTCTCCACCACCTACCTTTGTGACAGTTATTTCATTTCCGCAAACATTGCATCTGTACTTTTCTCCGATTTTTTTTACCGCCATATATACCTCCTTTTCAAATACTAAATTATATATTATAATATGCCTAGTAGCTTGTAAAGGAATAAAACTTCAAATTGAAAGGACAAAAAATGATAGATGATATATATACCAACAAGATGTCAATAATAGAGCATTTGGAGGAGCTGCGCAAGCGGATTATAATCAGCCTTGTTTTCTTTGTGGTGGCTGCTATTTTTTCCTTCGCGTTTATAGATAAGATTTCTAATATACTAAGGCTACCTGCATTAGGTATTATTGAAAATTTTATATTTACTGCGCCTACTGAGATTTTTACTACATATTTAAGGCTGTCTATTTTGGCAGGGTTTATAATTTCTTTGCCGTTTATTTTGTTCCAGCTTGGGTTGTTCTTAATACCTGCAGTACAGCATGATAAGAGAAAAGCTATAATAAACTGGCTAATGGCTTCTTTTGCGCTTTCAATGCTTGGCTTAATATTTTCTTATTTTTTTGCATTGCCGTTTGCGCTGAAGTTTCTAATTAATTTTGCCAGAGGAGCAGCTTTTCCAATGATAAGCATAGATAAATATTTTTCATTTGCAGGGGCTTTATTGTTAATAGGCGCAGGAATATTTCAGATACCGGTTATTATGGCGCTTTTATCGTATATAGGAGCATTGAGCGCAATATTTTTCAGGAAAAATAGAAAATACGCGATAGTGGCTATTTTTATAGTAGCAGCTATTATTACGCCAACACAGGATATTGTTAATATGTTAATATTTGCTGTGCCGATGCTTGTGCTTTATGAATCAGGTATATTGGCATCATGGGTAATAGAAAGAAGGAGGAAGGCGTGAAAAAAGAATCAATATTTGAAAGAGTACCTAAAAGAAAGATTACAAGAAAAGGATTTGTAAAACTCTGCGGGATAGGTGTGGGAAGTCTTATCTTAAATAACTCGTTATTTAAATTTGCCTTTGGCCAGGACGAAGCTTCCACAGGGAGAATTGTTAAAAAAATAAAAGGCCTGCATGATTTAGTTGTAGTAAGAGGAGCTGATCCTTACTTAATGACAGTGAAAGCAATAGAAGGGATAGGCGGGATGGAAAAATTTGTGAAGAAGAATGGCATTGTGCTTATAAAGCCTAATATAGGATGGGACCGTTCTCCTGAACAGGCAGCCAACACAAATCCTCAAGTTGTGGGGGCTCTTGTAGATATGTGCTTTAAAGCCGGCGCAAAAAGAGTGAATGTATTTGACAGGACATGTAATGACCAAAAACTTTGCTATGAAAATAGTGGAATAGAAAAGATTGCAAAGGAAAAAGGGGCTAATGTTTATTCTCCAGATGATTGGAATGTAATAAAGGCAAAGTTTAATTACAAAAGCCCAATGGAAGGATGGCCTATTTATAGAGATGCCTTGGAATGCGATACATTTATAAATGTACCTGTATTAAAACATCATGGGCTTGCAGGGCTTACGCTTGCAATGAAAAATCTGATGGGTATTTGTAGCGGCAACAGGGGCTTAATACATTCTGACATAGGAATAAAACTTGCGCATTTGACAGATTTTATAAAGCCAGACCTAAACGTGATAGATGCATATAGAGTGCTTACAAGAAACGGGCCGACAGGTGGGAACCTGGCCGATGTTGTTGACATGAAAACTATTATAGCAGGCATAGACCCTGTTCTATGCGACGCATATGCAGCCAAATTAATGAATAGAGAGCCTTTGTCTATAAGTTCCATAGATCAGGGATTAAAACATAATCTTGGAAGCGCTGATATAACAAAAGCAGATATATTAACCATAACCATATAAACCTACAGTAACCTACGCGGTTACCGCGTAGGTTGAGGTGGCTAATATGAAAAAATTAGTGGTACTTAGAAAATTCAGCCAGATATTTTTCCTATTATTATTTATTTATATTTTATGGTTTACTACAAATACTGCCGCGTTTTTTAAAACAGATCCGCTTGTATCAATATTTGGGATATTCTCTATAATTATACTTATTAGCACTCTTATAATAGGGAGATTTTTCTGTGGATGGGTTTGTCCATTAGGAACTATTATTGATATTTGCGGGGCTAGAACAAAAAACATGGACTTTAATTTCGTGCAAATAAAATACTATGTTCTTGGAGCTATTGTTGTATTTGCGTTTCTAGGTATACAGATTAAGTGGATTTTTGACCCTCTCGTTATTACAGCAAGATTTATTTCTTTAAATTTTATACCATTTCTTACTCTAATTTTGGATAAATTGTTCATTTTTCTTATAAAGAGTCTCAATTTTTATGCGCCGCTATATGATTTTTACCGCTTGCTTAAAATATCTATACTGGGAGTAAAAATATATTATTTCCCCCATTCGCTTATTACTCTAAGTTTTTTTGTCATAGTTTGCAGCCTTGTAATTATAACAAAAAGATTCTGGTGCCGCATAATTTGCCCTTTAGGCGCTATATATTCGGTTATTGCAAAATTTTCTATATTAGAGCGGCGCGTAGATAAATGCGTAAATTGCATGAAATGCAAAATTAACTGTCGCATGTCTGCGATTAAAGAAGACATGAGTTACAGAAAAAGCGAATGCATAGTATGCCTTGACTGCGTATATGATTGTCCGGTTAAAGGCACTAAATTTACATGGCCTGTAAAGCCGATTAAACCCAAGGCTAAAGATTCCATATCGCGCAAAGATTTTTTATTTTTGATAGCGTCTTCATTTTTATTATTCGGGTTTAAAGGTGTGGAAGGGGAAGCTAAGAAAAAACTTATCAGGCCGCCAGGAGTTACCGGTGAGCGCGAATTTTTAAATAAATGCATAAGGTGTGGAAATTGTATGAAGGTTTGCCCAACCAACGGTCTTCAGCCTGCTATATTTGAATCAGGATTAGCTGGAATATGGGCGCCGCATCTTGTCCCTGAAATAGGATATTGCGAGTATAGCTGCAATCTCTGCGGAAACAGTTGTCCTACAGGCGCTATCCCTAAATTAAACCTGGCTCAAAAAAAAGAACAGAAGATTGGTCTGGCTGATATTAACAAAGATATCTGCCTCCCCTGGTCGCAGAATAAAGAATGCATCGTGTGTGAAGAGCATTGCCCTATTTCAACAAAAGCCGTTAAAACATATGATGAGATTTTTGATGGAAAGAAAATCAAGAAGCCTTACGTAGACGCTTCATTATGCATTGGCTGTGGTATCTGCCAGAACAAATGCCCTACCAGGCCATTCAGGGCAATCAAAGTTTTACCGTAATCCGCATGCCAGGTGAGCCAGATGGTTTACCTTGCAAGCGGACTTAAGGTCTTGCCACATAGAGGTTTCTTCCATGCACAGGTAGATTGGAATTTTTCTGGAATACTTTTCGAAAACGCTCAGCAGAAACTTGTACATATTATATCTAAGGCCATAAGGATATCTTAATTTGTTGTCAAATCCAGGTAGTAGCTCTTCGTCCAAGATTTCATTATCCGGAAAGCGGTTCTCTATTATGGGTTTTAATTCAGGCTTGAATCTGAAAGTGCCTATGCTTATCCAGGAGATATCTCTGGGTTTTATTCTGCTGAATAATGAATCTATTGTACGCTCATATTCGCGTTCCCATCCTTTAAAATAAATCACAGGATCAAAATGAAAGCCTATTTTATAACCTGCCTGGGAGCATTTTTTAGCTGACCCCAGCCTTTCGCCCAACGTAGCTGTAAAAAATTCATTTTTATCTATTATCTTTTGAGGGTTCAGTGACCAGGAAACAATTATATTTCCGGAATGTCTCGCTTTTAAGATAGCGCCTACATTTGAACTTTTGGTCTTAAATTCAAATAGGACGTCTTTATGCTTGTTAAAGAATTCTATTATAGACAGCGAATATTCTGTTACATTGTCTAGCATTAATGAATCTGAAAACTCTCCGGTCCCTATGCGCATCTTTGGTTTTTTGTAATTTTTGAATTCCTCGAAAAATGTATCTATGTTTGCCGGGAATATTATCCCAGGAGCGTTGTTGTATTCCTGGAGATAGCAATATGTGCAGTCAAATATACATCCGAATCCAAGGTTAAATATATTATATCCGCATCCCACAGCGCCTTTTGTGCACGGGCATTTTTTGAAAAAATCGTACTTTTCATTTGTAATAAAAACCATGTCGCGCCTTTTATTGTAATTAGCTATGCCAGAATTTCTGTTATCCTTAATAAAACTTTTCAGCGAAACTATTTCTGTAAATTTAGCTTTTGAAAAAAATGTCCGGAACCTTTTTGCTAAACAAGAATTAATAGCGAGTTTTTCTATCAATATTTTTTTTGGGTTAAACTCGGAGTTATTTATATCAAAAGAAAGCGTGGAATCTAGCTTGAGTTTTGGCAGATACGGTTTTATTTCCTCGTTATGGGCGAATACATACGGAAATCTTTTTTTAAGGAGTTCTTTTTTTACAGCTTCAAAGTTATTGGAAGAGATGTTATTTAAGATTTTTTCAGGTAGGATTTTTTCTCTTTTGGATATTTCATATACAAATCGGCTGATTTCCTGAATCTTGTTAACTCCGAAATCAGGAAACCTGGAGGTTATTTTATGAATTTGCATATGGATTTTACGCCAGATTTTATAGAGGACAATAATTTTAATTTGTCATTCGGGCTGAATTCTTCGTAGAACGGTTTTTCATTTATTATGTCTGAGACATAGAAGAGGGCGATTGTCTTAAGATGTTTATGCGTTCCTGCCGCAAAAATGCTTGAGCACTCCATATCCACTACCTGGATATTTTTTTCTGCAAACAAGTCCTTACTTTCTTCCTCGAGCTTTAGTGATCCGAGCGTTGCGCAGCTTACTTTTTGGACATCTTTATTATCGTTCAGAAAAAATTCAATCATAGTCTTATCCGGGTAAAAGGTTTTAAAGTCGTTATTTTTTAAAAGCATATTTGTGAAGCTTTCCATCGCATAGCATTCTATGGGCGCGACAAGACTTCCTATAGTTATGTTGCCAGAGGATTTTACAAGGCCACATGAACCAAAGAGGATGATATTTTTGCAGCCAGTGTTTGCAAGATACAATGCCGCGTCCCCTGCAAACAAAGCGCTTATGCCTGTATTTATTAACGTAAAATTTTCAGTATTTCCAGAAGAGTATATTTTGCCTCTTGATAATTCTTTAATTTCGAACAAGCTTAATACGCTTTTTGGCAATATCGGCACAAGGACGCATGTATTTTTTATTTCAGATTCCTTGATTCCGAATAGTGTTTCAAATTTTGTCATATCTTTATGAGATTATAATCCAGATTACCGAGGCCTTTTTTATGGCCATATTCAAACATTGTTTTATGCGTATCCAGGAGGCCTGTTTCTTTAAACGCGTCTTTGTTTTTATTTATAAGATCTACCATTGCTTTGTCTATTGCAAGAGGGTCGGCTGACGCAAGAATACCTATATTTTCCGAGAATATCAATTCATCTTTAGTGGATATGCAGTCGCATTCCTTTGTTATGTCAAAGCCGAATGCTATAAAAAATTTATTTTTAAACTTTGAGAGGATAAAATGCGCTACGTCTATCATGCGCTTTGCGAATATGTCGTGGTCTTCAGACCAGTTTATAAAGATGGCATCGAATTTACATGCGCAAAGGCATTCCCCGCACCCAATGCATTTTGCCTGGTCTATGGCTGCGTATTTTGTTCCGCGATTGAGGCTATGCCCTTCTGGTTGTGGATTGGACCTGGTACGAGAAGATATAGCTTGCGCAGGGCAGATTTTTATACAGCATCCACAGGCGATGCATTTTTTTTCCATAATGTGAGGTTTTAAAGACGAATGCTGGACTTGTTTTGTAGGCCTGGAGCACATGCCCATAGCAATATTTTTTATAGCGCCTGCATATCCAGATAAGATATGGCCTGTAGCGTGCGATAACACTACAAGGCTTTCAAGAGAACCTATAAAAGAAGGAGTCTTTATTTTTTTGATATAATCTGAATCTATAGCGTGCTCTTTACCGTCCTGCCCGAATACCCCGTCAGCTATTATAAAAGGCGCGCCTACTTTTGTATAGCCAAAACCTTTACTCTGAGCTAGATTCATGTGGTCAATTGCGTTTAATCGCTCTCCTTTATATATAACGTTTGTATCGAACAAAAAAGGCTTTGCTTTTAGTTTTTTTATCTCGGATATGATTATTTTTACCAGCTCTGGGCGAGTATTATAGATGCATTGGCTATCTCCGATAGTGAGTTTTACAGGAATAAACTCATCTTTTTTGTAACATCTAAACGGATTTACCTTTTCCAGCAATTTCTGAAGCGCGTCGCATCTAGCCTCTGGATCACCATCATCCGCTTTAACCTCTATAAAATAAACGTTACTTTTCATGCATCCTTTCTTGCTTATTCCAAAAAACTTGACAAAACTGACATTGTCACTTTGTCAAGTTTATTGGGGAGTATTTGTTGTTGAAGTAGGTACCGAAGTTGTGAATGTATATATTATAATTCTTTTTAGCTATAATTACTTCTCTAATTATATCTTTTTTTATGCTTGCCCAGAAAGAATCGTAAAACGCCTTATCTTGCAGGAGTTTTTCATAGCCTGATTTTAAGGCTGGATGAAGGGATACTATTTTGGATATTATATCGTTTATGTTTATAAGATTCATATTTAGGCCTTCAAATTCAACTGAACCGGCTTTTGGAAAAAGCTCGAAGATGTTCTTGAAATCAGACAGCCACGGTAAGATAGGAGAGAAATAAGGAACTATGGGTATATTTTCATCCAGCATTTTATTAATGGATTTGAATCTTAATTCAAACCCAGGGCTTTTAGGCTCAAGTTTATTTTTAATTTCTGGAGAAGTATTATTTATCGTGAAATAAATTTTTTTACAGAAGCCCTTTTTAAGTAAATCTATGTATTCTATGATGTTTGGGGATCTTGTAAGTATATTGTAGTAGACTTTGTGTTTGTTGAGTATTTCCAAGACTTGTTTTGTAATAGCGTATTTTTTCTCAATGTTCTGAAAACAGTCCGTGGTGGAACCAAGAAGAACGCATTTTGGTTTTTTTGATAATATTTCTTTCTCCAATAATTCTGGAGCGTTTATTCTTATATCTACATAGCTACCCCATTCGCCTTGGCGCTTGCTGATGACTTTGTTAGACCTAACATAGCAATAGAGGCAGGAATATTCGCATCCCATAAAAGGATTTATGACGTATTCGCCCAGGTCAATTCCTGTAGGATTAAGTATTCTGGAGATCTTTACTTCTTTGTATTCAATCATTTTACCATCATACCTATACGGTTTTTTCTATAAGGTTGCCTAGAAATGCGTTTGTGTATTTAAAACCATTTGATTTTATTTCTTTTATAAAAATATCAAGCCTTTTAAGAGCGTTTTTATTCGCTTTTTTATCTACAGTTGTGCCATCGTAATACGTGAATGTATTTACCTGCTCTATTTTTGGTATAAAGGGCTTATTTTTTATAATAAAGTTCATGCTTTCCCTGAAATCAGATTCAGTTTCTCCAGGATAGCCTATTATAACGCTTATGCCGAAAAATAAACCAGCTGCGTTTAATTTTTTGAAAAAATTCATAGCATTTTGCGGAGTAAAACCTTTATTCATATTTTTTAATGTCCTGGAGCAACCTGATTCAAGGCCTACAAACAGGTTGTAACACCCGCTTTTTTTCATTTTTTTTAAAAGTGTCTGAGGCATACCGTTGTGTATAGCGATTTGCGCTTCCCATTTAACAGATCCGAAATTTTCAATTATCTTATCGCATAATTCCTCGAGTTTTTTAGGATCACCGTTTATAAGAGAGTCGTGGAATATAAAATAATCTGTTTTATTTTTTGATCTGTGATGTCGGATTTCTTCAATCACGTTTTCAGCAGGCCTTACCCTGAATTTTTTATATAACAACCTCTCAGAGCAGAAATTACATTTTCTTACGCACCCTCTTGAAAATAATATAGAGACGCTATTTTTGCGCTGGTATAAGCTTATATCAACGCCTTTATAAACAGGGAATGGCAATTTATCTAGATTGTCCAATTCTGAAAATAAAGCTATCCTATTTTTCGCAGAAGGGTTTTTAATATAGCTCAGAAGGCTTTTTTCGCCTTCACCAATTACTATAAAATCAGCGAAGTCTTTGATATCGCAGGATTTTTTGAAATATTCTCTAGTTGTCTCGGGCCCGCCGAGTATTATCTTAATACCTTTATTTCTAGATTTAAGGAGCTTTGTCAATTGTAGCGTGCTATGTATGTTGCTTTTAAAACAGGAGAACCCGATTATTTTATACCCCAGTAGGGTGTCTACAATTTTTTTAAATTCCTCAGAATGATTTTTTTGTATCAGGTCATAGATATTTTCTTCTAGAAAGGTATTACAGCTTATAAGCCACGATTTTTTAAGTTCGCCTGAAGCGAGGTTATAAAAAAGATTGTTCAAGTCCAACATATCGCAATCGATATTATTTTTGGCAAGAAATGCCTGCAGATAGCCAATGCCCAAAGGCGGTGTCTTTGGCCAGAATGGTGGCATGATAGCTAGTAATGGTTTCATTTTATCCAATACCTTTTATGGGCAGGTAATCTTTATGAATGTTGGTCATGCTTCTAAATAAATTTTCTTTTACTCTGGGAGAAGTTTTTTTAACCATTTCTATGATTTTGTGCATAAGGATTCTGTTGGTGGTTTTTCCAAAAGGGCATTCATGAGGCATAGAAGGGATGCTATTTTCTTGGGCATATTTTTTAATAAGGGCTTTCTCTGCATAGCTGAAAGGCCTTATTATATGAAATTTACCTTTAAACATCTTAAGCATTGGAGGCATTATGCTTATTTCTCCCTGGTAGAACATATTTAATAGAAGCGTCTCCAAGATGTCGTCTAAATGATGACCAAAGGCTATTTTCTTGCATCCTAATTTTACCGCCAACTTAAAGATAGCTTCGCGTCTTTTCCAGGAACACCAAAAACACTTTGTTTTATTTGAGATTTTTTTATTTTTCTCAAAATTTACTCTTATTACATGATATTTTATTCCTAGCTCTTTCAAAAAATTTTTTATGATCCTGGAATTTTTTTTATCCATTTCAATATGTACGGCTTCTAATTTATATTTAATAGGGAGATATGTGAGCCGGAATTTTAATATTTTCGCCAGAGCCATGCTATCCTGGCCTGATACGCCGATAAGCACTTTATCGTTGTTGACGATCATTTTATAGTCATGAATGGCTTTGCCAGTTTTTTTATTCAAAAAGTAGTTTATCGCAGGGAGCTTCATCTTAATGGACTTTGAAGGCTATAAAGAGGATTATGAGTTTAACCAAAAAGGCTTATAGTCGTTTTCATTAATTACTCTTAGCGTAATGTCCACAATATCTTTGTCGTATTTAGTGCCGACATTGTCTCTTAATTCCTGCAGCGTTGCGTCCATGCCCAAAGCTTGTCTGTAGGGTCTGTGGGATGTCATAGATTCTAGGACATCGCATATGGCGAGTATTTTTGCTTCAGGTAAAATTTTATCTTCTATAAGGCCTCTTGGATAACCTTTTCCGTCAAGTCTTTCGTGATGTTGATATACTGTTTCAGGTAGGTGAGAAGGGAATGAGTAAGGCTTTAACATATCGTAGCTTTGCTGTACGTGTTCTTGCACCATTTTATATTCTAAATCTGAAAGTTTTCCCGGTTTATTAAGTATTTCAAGAGGTATAAGAATTTTGCCTATATCATGTAATTCTGCAGACATTTTTAATTCCATAATTCTATTTTCTTCCCAGGATAGCTCAATGTATATGGATCTTTTGTTTCAAGTATTTTATCCAGAACCTTGAGCGAGTTTGTTATCATGTCCAGATTTGTCCGCTCAGCGTCGTCGTAAGCGGTTATGTCTCTTGTTATTCCCATGGTGCCTGTTATTTTATTTTTTTTATTTTTTATAGGAATCTTGGTGGTAGTAACGCAGACGCATCTTTTATCAGGTAAAAGTGTCCGCTCTATTTTTCCTATTATGGGCTTGCCTGTTTTTAAGATATAAGTATCGTCATCAAACATGCGCTGAGCCTGATTTTTTTGGAAAAAATCAAAATCTGTTTTCCCTATGATATCTTCAGGAGAAAGCTTGAAGTTTTCTGCGTAAAATTTATTTACCCTAGTAATTCTATTTTTATCGTCTTTAAAGTATATTGCGTCTGGGATATTGTCTAGAAGATTCTGCAGAAGCTCTCTTTCAAGAGAAATGGTAAATTTTAGCTCTCTGTATGATTTACGGCTTTTTTTGTTTTTTGAAGAGTGCCTTTTGATTTTCATAATGAGAATATACTATACCATATAGTTTGCCAAAAAGCAATGGTATGAGGTAAAATAGGGTATGTTTAGAATTGGAAAGTTAAAACTAAAGTCAAATCTTATACTTGCGCCTATGGCTGGGGTAAGTGATTTGCCGTTCAGGCTTTTAAGCCGCAGATTTGGATGCGAATTTGCTTTTACAGAAATGATAAATGTCAGGTCCTTAAGCCATAAGATGCGCAAGACAAAGAAGATGCTTTCCACAAGTTCTGAAGATCAGCCACTTGGTATACAGATTATTGGATGCGAAGAGGATTTTTTATTAAGGGCAATAGATGTCCTTGGTTTTTACGAATATGATATCCTGGATTTTAACGCAGCTTGTCCTGTGAAGAAGGTTGCTAGGCGAGGCGAAGGAGCAGCCTTATTAAAAGACTTGAGAAAATTACATAAGCTTTTAAAAATCCTTGTAAAAAATTCCAACAAACCTGTCACTGTAAAAATTCGGACAGGCTGGGATAAAGACTCTATAAACGCAAAAGAAGCTGCTCTTATGAGTCAGGACGCTGGCGTGAGCGCTTTATTTATCCACGGGAGAAGCAGAGAGCAGGGATATAGCGGAGAAGTTAATTA
>JAPLMC010000084.1 GCA_026387215.1 Candidatus Omnitrophota bacterium | reverse complement strand
GTATCATTACATCGACCTTCTGGCCTTTTTTGAGATATTCCTTTGGATTGTTTATTTTCTTAGTCCATGACATATCATTTATATGGACAAAACCTTCTATGGCGCCTTCTATTTCTATAAAAGCTCCATAGTCAGTTAAATTTCTAACCTTGCCTTCCACTTTCATGCCAGGAAAAAATTTTTCCTTTATTTCAAGCCATGGATTTGGCTCTATCTGTTTTACGCCCAGGGATATTTTCTGGCTCGCGCTATCCACGCTTAAAACAAGCGCCTCTACTGTATCTCCTATTGCAAGGACATCCTGCGGATTGTTCACCCTTACAGTCCAGGAAAACTCTGAAACATGCACAAGGCCTTCCACGCCTTTTTCAAGTTCCACAAACGCGCCGTAAGGCATAATATTTACAACCTTGCCTTTAATTCTCGTACCTACAGAATATTTTTTTTCAATATCTTTCCATGGATTCTCTGTCTTCTGCTTCAAGCCGAGAGAAACCTTCATGTTCTCCTTGTCAAAATTCAGTATCACCACCTCTATGGTATCTCCTATCGCCACCATTTCACTCGGATGAGAGATTCTCCCCCAGCTCATATCAGTTATATGCAGAAGCCCATCCACCCCTCCTAAATCTACAAAAACTCCGAAATCAGTTATATTCTTAACAAGGCCTTTGCGAACCTCTCCTGTCTTCAGTTCGCCCAATACCTTAGTCTTTATCGTATCTTTCTCTTTTATTATAGCGTCTTTCCTGGAGACAACTATATTTTTCCTTGGCTTGTTCATCTTTACTATCTTAAATAAAAGCGTCTGGCCTACAAGTTGATTTACATTTCCAAACCCTTTTAAGGCGACAAGTGAAGCAGGCAAAAACGCCTCTATACCCACATCTACCATAAGGCCGCCTTTAACTTTTCTTGAAACCTTGCCCTCTATAAAATCTCCTTCCTTATAAGTAGCGGAAATTTTGTCCCAGCCTTGCATATTTTCAGCCTTGCGCCTTGAGACAGTGATAAGCCCGTCTTCATTCTCTTTTGACTCTATAAATACGTCAAACTCATCTCCGATTTTTAAATCAGGGATATCTTTCAGCTCTCCAATAGTAATAATTCCCTCTGATTTGTAACCAAGATCAATATATACGTCCTTTACCCCGATAGCTAGGACCTTTCCTTTCACTATATCACCTTCGCTCAAGCGTCTGAACGTCTTGCCGTAAGCCTCTTCTAAGTTAAACACCTCTTGGTCTTCTTTTTCCTGTTTTAATTCTCTTATCATGATTAAAATCCCCCTTTTTTTAAGACTTATTCTTTTTGGCAGACTAAAGTCTGCCCTACATATTTGTCGCAAAAGCCTTCACCCCGCACCAAAACAAGTTTGGTACGGTGCTCGCGAAACAGGTAGATTGAAATCTGCCTATTCTCGGCCTTTGTCTCTAGTAAATCTCTTTATCATCTCTACGACTTTTCCAACCATTGAATCAGGTGTTGATGCGCCGCTTGTAATGCCAACACAATTCTTACCTTTGAACCATTTTTTCTTTAATTCCAGCTCTGTTTCAATATGAAAACTAACCACCCCGCTTTCTTTGCAAATCTGCCAGAGCCGTCTTGTATTGGCGCTATTTTTACCGCCAATAACTATCATAAGATCGCAGTCTTTTAAAAGACTGCGAGTCGCTGATTGTCTTTTTGACGTATCGTTACAAATCGTATTAAAAATCTTAACTTCGCTAAAATCCTCTTCTAGTATCTTTTTAATTGCGTTTATATAATCCGCTCTGTTCTGCGTTGTCTGAGAAATAACACCTATTTTCTCTGATAATTTATCTTTTCCAGCGATGCTTTTAAGCGCTTTGACTTCAGGATGAGCGCTGTCCCCGACTATTATTATCCTATATCCATCTTTTTTCAGGCCCTTGACAATATTCTGTGCGTATTTTACAAAAGGGCAAGTCGCGTCAATAAGTTTTATTTTCTTTTTCTTTATCTCTTTCAGTATTTCTACAGGCGCGCCATGCGATGATATTATTATTGTCCCGCCTTTTATTGTCTCCAATCCGCTTATTACTTGAAGCCCTTTTTTTAAAAGTCCTTCAACCACTTGCGGATTGTGTATTATTGCACCGAGCGAATAAATTTTTTCTTCGTTCTTCAGTTCCTTAAGAGCGTTTTCAGCTATATTTATCGCCCGTTTTACTCCAAAACAAAAACCCGCACATTTGGCTACCTTAATCTTCATTATTTTCTTAAAGCACTGATCTCTGCCATAGTATTCTCAGCTATCTGCATATAATATTCTTTCCCGGAAGAGCTCTTATTAATCCTTAAAGGCTTACCGACATACACTGTTATTTTTTTTAACCTTGGAAATATAGCTCCTTTGGGCAATGATTCTCTGGAACCTTTTATATAACATGGTAATATAGTTGCCCCGGAACTAGCTGCCAAAAGTCCTATGCCAGCCCTCGGAGTTCCAAAACTGCCATCTTTTGATCGGGTTCCTTCTGGAAAAATTAAAACCGCTTTTCCATGGCATAATTTGTCTATGGCCAACCTCATTGCGCCCAAGTCTGCGCCTTCCCTCTTTAAAGAAAAAGCATTTACTGATGTAAGCATCTTACCAAAAATTTTATTTCTAAAAAGACTGCTGCGCGCCATAAAATTTAATTCGCGCGGCACTGCAAAACCCGCTATTAAAGGATCGAGAAAACTTGTATGGTTTGGCGCAACGATAAGCGGCCCTTCAGCTCCCACTATATTGAGTCTGAAAAATATTTTAAAGAGCAGCTTTAATATGTTTCTAAAAATATAATATGTCATTACCCCTCACCAGAAAACCCCTAAATAGAAATCCGAAAATAAACAAGGCTGGTTCGGGGTTCGTTTTAGCGAATCCCGCACAGTGAAAAATGTTGCACCTATAAAGCTGTGGAGCTTCACAAAACATCTCTAATAGATTTAGCTTTGCTTAGCAGCCTCAATAAATCTTGGCTATTATTATTTTTTAAAGCTGCCTCTATTTTAAGCAATTCTTTTTTAAATATCTCTATATCCTTTACAAGGTTTTCTCTATTTGTTAAAAATATATCTTTCCATAATTCCGGTTCACCTGAAGCAATCCTTGTTGTATCTCTGAACCCTCCAGCTGCAAGGTCCAGGCGATTTACTCCTACAGAATTAACAAGGCTCGCGCTAACTGCGTGAGGCAGATGGCTTATTCTTGAAAGCAATCTATCATGCGCTTCTGAAGACATAACAATAATCTTCATGCCAAGTTTCTCCCAAAATTTTTTAATCTTGCTAAGGCTTTTCGGATTTGTATTTCTTGTTTTCGTTAAAACACAGTATGCACCTTTAAACAAATCCTTATCCGCATATTTAATACCTGATTTTTCAGAACCTGCAATAGGGTGGCTGCCTACAAAATTTAAGCTTTCCAGCCCAGTTTTTTCTATATTTTTAATTATATATTTTTTTGTGCTGCCTGCGTCTGTCAGGATAGCGCTATCTTTTAAAAAAGGCACTAGGGCGTTAGCTATATCCACTATCTTAAAAACAGGCGCTGCGATAATTACAAGATCTGAATTTTTCACTCCATCTTTTAGATTCACTGTTGCAAAATTCACTATTTTTTTCTTAACCGCAAAATCAATAGTGCTTTTTCTTCTAGAAATTCCTATAATCTCTCTGGCTAGTTTTTTTTCTTTTATAGCAAGCGCTAAAGAACCACCAATTAATCCCAAACCGATTATCGTTATACGATTAAACATAGCATTTAGGTTAAAATTGAACTTAAGGTTAAGTTATATCTCCCGTCCTACTGCTTTTGCAACTGCCTTAAGCTCCTTCATCATCACATCAAACCTGTAAGGCACTAAAGACTGCTCTCCGTCAGAATACGCCTCTTCAGGATTCGTATGAACCTCTATCATTAACCCGTCAGCTCCAGCTGCGATAGCTGCCTTAGCCATTGGGCTAACAAGATCCCATTTGCCAGTCCCGTGACTCGGATCCACAATAACAGGCAGATGACTTAACTGTTTTATGAGAGGGATTGCATTAAGATCCAGAGTAAACCTTGTAGCGTCTTCAAATGTCCTTATACCTCTTTCACAGAGTATACAGTTAAAATTTCCAGCTGCAAGTATATATTCAGCTGACATCAGAAATTCTTTTATAGTAGCTGACATACCTCTTTTTAAAAGCACTGGCTTCTTGGAAAGTCCCACCTCTTTAAGCAAATTAAAATTCTGCATATTTCGTGCGCCAACCTGAAGGATATCAGCATACTTTTCTACCATCCATACATCCCTGGTATCCATTACTTCAGTTACAATTTTCATGCCGGTTTCTTTTTTTACATCTTTCAGGAATTTTAATCCTTCCTCTCCTAGTCCCTGAAAACTGTAAGGAGAGCTTCTAGGTTTAAAAGCTCCACCTCGTAAGATATTAGCTCCTGATTTTTTTACTTTCTTGCCAACATCCATAAGCATCTCTAAGCTTTCCACGGAACAAGGACCTGCCATAATAGCTATTTTTTTGCCGCCTATTTTTACGCCTTCCACATCTACAATGCTATTCTCAGGTTTAAACTCCCTGGATACAAGCTTATATGGTTTTAAAATAGGCATTACTTTTTCAACGCCAGGAAAAGCCTCTAGCGGTTGAACCCTTAATACATCTTCTTCGCCTATAACACCTATAATAGTACGCTCTACGCCCCTTGAAACCATTGGCTTTAAACCAAGTTTTTTAACTTTTTCTATTAAATGGTCTATCTGTTTTTTTGTTGCATCCGGACGCAAAACTATAATCATTTTAAAACCCCCTTATAATATTATTTTCTTCAGTTCCCTAATAAACCTCTTATTCTCCGCATCTTTTCCTACAGTTACTCTTATAAAATTTTCCAGGCCCCAGGCTTTCATGTTTCTTATAATAATGCCCTTTTTCAAAAGTTTTTCCGTAATCTCTCCTGATTTAGGCCCGAGTTCTATCAATATAAAATTTGTAACGCTCGGCACATACCTCACGCCTATTGCTTTTAATTCTGTATATAAGAATTTTTTGCCTTCTCTTACTGTCTTTTTGGATCTTGCCACGAACTCCTTATCCTTTAGACTGCCTATGGCTCCCATCTGCGCAAGCAAATTCACATTAAAAGGCTCTCTCACAGCCTCCATATATTTTATTATTTCAGGACTCGATATTCCATACCCAACCCTCAGGCCTGCGAGTCCATATGCCTTTGAAAAAGTCCTCGCAACTATCAGATTATTCTTCCCAAGATAATCAAGACCATTCGGATAGTCCTGCTCTTCAACAAACTCAAAATAAGCTTCATCCAGAAAAACTATTGTCTCGCTAGGCAGGTTTTTTAAAAAATCTTCAAGTTCATATCTTGCAACATATGTGCCGTTTGGATTATCCGGGTTTGCAATAAATACGACTTTTGTATTCTTAGTCACTACGTCCTTTATAGCTTTTAAATCATATTTAAAATAACGCATTGGAACTACTTTTATCTTTGCGCCGTGTGCAGTAGAAGCCACTTCATACATAAGAAATGTTGGGCTTGCGACAACTACCTCATCGCCTTCATTCACAAAAGCTCTCAGGGTAAGCCCTATAAGCTCATCAGAGCCATTTCCGAAAATAAGCTGTTCCGGCTTTATTTTTAATTTCTTTGCAACTGCTTGGCGCAAATAAAAGCATCCCCCTTCAGGATACCTATTTATATTACACAGGTACTTCCTTATACTAGCCACAGCCTTTGGAGAAGGGCCTAATGGATTCTCATTGGAAGCCATTTTAATTACATCCTGCAAACCAATTTCTCTCTTTACCTCTTCGATAGGTTTTCCTGGCTGGTATGGCTTTACGTTTAAAATAGCTTTTCTCGGAATTATTCCCATATTATAAGCCTATAGGGTAAGACCCCAGTATTTTTAAAAATGAACAATGCTTTTCAAGTTCGCTCAGTGCCTTTTGCACATTTTTATTCTCGCAATGGCCTGTCATATCCACAAAGAAATAATATTCCCACGTCTTTCTCTTGGAAGGCCTGGATTCAATCTTGGTAAGATTAATATTGTACTTCTTAAAAGGTACGAGTATGTCGTGCAAAGCGCCTACCTTGTCCTTCACGGAAAACATTATAGAAGTCTTGTCTTTTTTTGTAGGCCGAGGGATAGCCCCTCCTATCACAAGAAATCTTGTAACATTATTCAGGTTATCTTCTATATCTTTCGCAATCACATTAAGCCTGTATTTTTTAGCAGCAAGCATGCTGGCTATAGCAGCTGAATTTTTTTCCTGCGAAGCAATCTCTGCAGCCTTGCTTGTAGAAGATACCTCCATAAGAGCTATTCCACGCATGTTTATTTCCAGCCATAGCCTGCATTGGCCAAATACTTCCTGTTTTGAATAAATTTTCTTTACAGATTTCATGTTGCATTTGCCTAAAAGGTTATGCGATATCTCAAGCATTATTTCAGAACATATCTTCAGATTAGAATTTATAAACATATCCAGAGTATGGCTTATCATGCCTTCCGTAGAATTTTCCACAGGCACAACTCCGTAATCCGACCTTTCTGCCTCCACATCCCTGAAAACATCAGTTATTGTAGGGCAAGCGTAACATTCTACGTTCGATCCAAATTTTTTTATACCTGCCTGATGCGTAAATGTCGCCTCAGGCCCAAGATACGCTATCTTTAATTTTTTTTCAAGGCCAAGGGAACCGGACATAATTTCCCGGTAGATTGCAAAAAGCGCCTTATTGGGTAAGGGGCCTTTATTTTCTTTTATTATATTCTCGTATATCTCCACTTCCCTCTCCGGAGTATAGATAGAAGCACCAGCCTCTTTTTTCAGCTTTCCTATGACTTTTGCGGAGTCAGCTCTTTTGTTTAATAATGCGATTATCTTTTTATCTATCCCGTTTATATCTTTACGAAGCTCAGACAGCTTGGACATCTGAATTTCCTCCCTCTTGCTGATTTGGCTCTTCTTCCTGTTTAAGATGTTCCGGCAATTCTATATCCTTTTCCGTAA
>JAPLMC010000092.1 GCA_026387215.1 Candidatus Omnitrophota bacterium | reverse complement strand
GATAAGAAAAAGAAAGAAAAGTGGTATTTCACCATGCCTACTTTTGTGATTGCGCTTCTATGCGTAGGGCCGCTTGCTTTACCCCTTTGCTGGTTTAACCCGAGTTTTACTCGAAAAAAGAAGATAGTGATAAGTATCGTTGTTATTATACTGACGTATTTTTTGACTGTAATGTTTGTTAACAGCGTCACTTCTTTAAAAAGCTATTATAAGATGATGCAATGATCAAATCTGTCTAGGCGGATTTGGGAGGGTTGATAAATGCGGTATATCTTAGCCATAGACCAGGGCACTACCGGAAGCAGGGCTGTTATTTATAATAGATTTGGGAATAAAATAATAAGCGCGTATGAAGAATTTCCTCAATATTTTCCCACTCCGGGATGGGTGGAGCACAATCCGGAAGAAATATGGCAGAGCGTAAATAATTCCATTCAAAAAGTCCTGAAAAAAATTTCTCCGGATAAAATCCAAGCAATAGGAATTACCAATCAACGCGAAACAACTGTTGTATGGGACAAAGAAACAGGTAAACCTATTTATAATGCTATTGTATGGCAGTGCAGGCGCACAGCTGATAGATGCGATCAGCTTAAAGCTGTAAAAGGGCGGGTAGATTTTTTTAGAAAAAAGACAGGTCTTCCCATAGACGCGTATTTTTCAGCTACCAAGATAGAATGGATTTTAAAAAATGTAAAAGGCGCTTTCAGAAAAGCTCAAAATGGAAAATTATTATTTGGCACAACTGATACGTGGATTTTATGGAAGCTTACAGGCGGAAGCGTTCATGCCACTGACTATACAAATGCTTCCCGGACGATGCTTTTCAATATTGAAAAATTGGTGTGGGATAAAGAGATCCTTAAGGTATTTAATATCCCTGAACGGATTTTACCGGAAGTCAAAAAATCATCAGGTATTTTTGGAAGCACTGTAAGAATAGGAAAAATACCTGCCGGGATTTCTGTATCCGGAGTTGCTGGAGACCAGCAGGCAGCTGTATTTGGCCAGGCGTGCTTTGAGCCAGGGACAATAAAAAATACATACGGTACAGGATGTTTTATTTTATTAAATACAGGCAAAAAAAGAGTTGTTTCAGGTCATGGGCTTATTTCCACGCTTGGGTGTGGGGCCAAAGGAGAACCTGTATACGTGCTGGAAGGCGCTGTGTTTATCGCAGGCGCAGCGATCCATTGGATTAGAGATGGCCTTAAGCTTTTATCCTGCGGGTGTGAATCTGAAAAAATGTCAGTCTCTGTAAAAGATAATGCGGGCGTTTATTTTGTGCCAGCGCTTGCAGGTTTAGGTGCGCCTTACTGGGACCAGAATGCGCGAGGAGCGATATTTGGAATTACAAGAGGAACAAATAGCAACCATATTGTAAGAGCGGCGCTTGAAGCGATGTGTTATCAGACCAAAGATGTGCTTGAGGCTATGTACAAAGATTCGGGTTTGAAGATAAAGGATTTAAAAATAGACGGCGGCGCATCGGCGAATAATTTTTTATGCCAGTTTCAGGCAGATATTCTTAGAATAAACGTAGTCAGGCCAAAAGTGATAGAAACTACTTCTCTGGGAGCTGCATATCTGGCAGGTCTTGCAACAGGATACTGGAAAAATACCGGTGAGATAAAAAAATGCTGGAAAGAAGACAGGATTTTTAGGCCGAAGATGGAAGAAGATCTGGCTTTAAAATATTACAGCGAATGGCTTGTTGCAGTTAAGAGAACGCTCACTAAATGAAAACATATGATGTAGCCATAATAGGCGCAGGTGTTACAGGGACTTCGATTGCTAGGGAATTAGCCCGTTATAAATTAGATATAGCGCTTTTTGAAAAAGAAGAAGAGCTTGCATTCGGAGTTTCAAAATCAAACTCAGGAATAATCCACCCTGGCATACAAAATTCCCCGGACTCTCTAAAAGGTCGCTTATGCGTTCAAGGAAATTTTCTTATAAGAGACCTCTCAAAAGAATTAAATATTGATTTTAAAGAAGTGGGGGAATTAATAGTTGCATTTAATGAAGAAGAAATTAGGGAACTTTTGCGGTTAAAAAAAGAAGCTGAAGTTCTTGGGGTACCAAGACTGAAGATTGTAGATAAAACTTGGCTCAGGCAAAATGAGCCGAATCTTAATGCTGAGGCTGTTGCCGCGCTTTATGCGCCTACAGCAGGTATTATCAGCCCGTATCGTCTGGTATATGGCCTTGCAGAAAATGCTGTCAGGAACGGGGTTGAGATTTTTACCGAAACAAAGATAGAAAATATAATTTATAGTAAGCCAAATTTTGAAATACTTGCCTCAAAGGGTTTATTTAGGTCAAGGCATGTAATTAACTCGGCAGGTTTATTTGCAGATGAAATATCTAAAATGTTAGGTATAGATTATTTTAAAATTAGGCCTCGTAAAGGTGAAGAGTTTATACTGGATAAGAAAAAAGAAAGCCTGATTCATCACCTGATTTTACCTCTGCCTTCAAAAACGTCAAAAGGCGTCATTATTATAAAAACAGCTGATGGAAATCCAATGATAGGGCCTACGGCTGAGGATATTGAAGACAAAGAAGACCTTTCTACCTCCGATTCAGGATTTAATAAAGTTTTATCTTCCGCCAGGCGCCTGATTCCGTCCATAAATGATAAGGATATAATTGCATATTTTGCAGGCTTGAGGCCTGTAGCAGGAGATGATTTTATAATAAATCATGAGAATAAGGCGCCTGGATTTATAAATGTTGCAGGAATCCAATCGCCGGGCTTGACAGCCAGCCCTGCAATAGCTCTTTTAGTAGCTAATATTCTAAAAGATAATGGCCTGGAGATCAAAAAGAAATTCATATTTCACGCTCATCGTAAAGGAACAATACATTTATTTCAAAGCCCGCTTTTAAAAATAGAAAAAATTATAAAAAAAGATCCTTCTTACGGAGACATTGTCTGTAGGTGTGAAATGGTTTCCGCAAAAGAGATAAAGGATGCTGTAAAGAAAGGCGCAAAGACAATGGACGGAGTAAAGTTTAGGACCAGGGCGCAAGCAGGTAGATGCCACGGAAGTTTTTGCGCAACAAGGATTATGAAAATTTTGGCGGAAGAAAGAAAAATACTTGTCACAAGTGTAACAAAAAGAGGCAAAGGTTCTGAAATAGTAAAAGAGGACCGTTTTTGTTTCCAGGAATAGAAGGGCCAAGAGTGAGGTTTGATGGTTAAGAGAGATCTGGTCATAGTTGGCGGAGGGCCGGCTGGTATGGCAGCTGCGGTTTCAGCGCATGAAAATGGCGTAAAAGATATTCTTCTTATTGAAAGAGATCGATATCTGGGAGGGATTTTAAATCAGTGCATCCACACAGGTTTTGGTATTAATTATTTCAAAGAGATTCTGACAGGGCCTGAATATGCCGATAGGTTTATCAAAAAAGTTAGAGACATGCTAGATATAGAGGTTAGCTTTAATTCAATTGTGGTCAAATTGGCATCGGATAAAACCGTTACATTTTTAAAACCAGGGAGATTGGAAACAGTTAAAGCAAAGGCGATTATTATGGCAACAGGCTGCAGGGAAAAGACCAGAGAAATGGTGCATATACAGGGCTCTAGGCCTGCAGGTATTTTTTCAGCTGGGCTTGCTCAGAAATTGATAAACATAGAAGGGCTTTTACCTGGAAAAGAAGTTGTAGTGGTTGGATCAGGAGATATAGGTCTTATTATGGCTAGAAGATTTGTCATGGAAGGTGCAAGGGTCAAAGCTATTATAGAGATCCAGAAAGAAAGTAGAGGCCTTTTGCGTAATATGGTACAATGCGTTGAGGATTTTGATATACCTGTTTATTTTAATCATAAAATATCCAGAATTTTTGGAAAATCCAGGGTTGAAAAAGTTAGCGTCATAAGAGTGGATGATAGTTTCAATGAAATCCCTGGGTCGCTTTTTGAAATACAATGTGATACTATATTGATGTCGGTCGGTCTTATTTCTGAAAACGAACTCATAGATATGGCAGGTATAAGAATAGAAGAGAACAAGACATCTGTGCCGGGTATTTTTGTATGTGGCAATTCTTTTAAAATATACGATATAGTGGATACTGTTACTAAAGATAGCTTTCTTGTAGGAAAACTTGCTGCAAATTATATAACAAACCAATAAACTTGACAAATGTGTGACATTGTTAGATTGTCAAGATTGCGTTCCGGCGGCATAAACTTTACAAAACTGACATTGTTAGATTGTCAAGATTATGGAGATTAGAAAAATGACTTGTATTGAATGCCCGAAAGGGTGTAGATTGGCAGTTAATATAGAAAATGGCAGGGTGGCTAAGGTTACAGGTAATGAATGTCCGAAGGGCGAGAAATATGCGATAGGTGAGGTTGAAAATCCAACGAGGATATTTACTTCAACTGTTCTAGGCCAGGGGCTGGAATTAAAAATGATTCCTGTGAGGACAGATAAGGCTATAGCTAAATCCAAAATATTTGAAGCAATGACCCAAATTAAGAGGATTAAGATAAGCAAGCCTTTAAATGCAGGTGACATAATTATTAGAAATTTTTTAGGGTTGGATGTAAATCTCATTGCAACAAGGAAGATGGAGTGAACCCCGCACCTTCTCAATATTCAGAAGTAGTTATAGTAAGAAGGATGGGGTAGGGTATATAGAATAGATGAATAAGAAGAAGGTGCGGGGTGAATAAAGAATTTTCAGCAGGTGGAGTGATTTTTAAGAGAAAAAGCGGCGAAATATTATTTCTTGTGGTATATAGCGCCAGGAATAAAATATGGGGCTTTCCAAAAGGCCACTTGGATTTCGGAGAAACTGAAAAAGAAGCTGCTCTTAGGGAGATAAGAGAAGAAGCCGGGTTGGATAATTTGCAATTTATCGAAGGCTTCGTAGAAAAAGTCTCATATGAGACAATAAGCAAAACTCCGCTTTTTAAAGGCGAGAGAATAGAAAAATATGTAACATATTTTTTGTGTGAGACAAAAGATCAAGATGTAGTAGTGGACGGCAGGGAAATATCAGATTATAAATTTTTACCTATAAATGAAGCTGAAAAACTGGTCAGATTCCACAATTTGCATAATATATTAAGGAGATCCTATGATTTTTTACAAGATAAGTAAATTTTGTATTATTATTTTTGGGCTTGTATTTTTAAGTAGCTGTTCTGTTCTCAAAGCCACAGGTGCTGCGGTTGGGACTGCAGGCAAAGTAGTTTATACAACAGCCAAAGTTACGGGGAATGTTGTGGGCACAACTGTGAAGGTTTTAGGTAAAACTGCTGTAGTTACAGGCAAAGGTGTAAAGACAGTGGTTAATATGGCGACAGGAAAGCATAACGTAAAACTTACCAGGTGTGGTAATGGCTTTGCTACAAATGTTCTTTTAAATAGAAAAGTAAAAGTAGATTTAATTGTTGATACAGGCGCGACAGATACTGTTATTTCTTCTGATCTAGCAAAAAAAATAGGCATATCAGCTGCTAAAGGTAAAAATGTTTTGTGCCAGGTGGCTGACGGACGTACTGTAAATGGAAAACAGATTAATATTAGAGAAGTTAGAGTAGGAGGGGCAAAGGTGTATAATGTCCAAGCTATCGTGCTTGATTCAGGAGAAATTGGAAATAGTCCGGGTTTATTGGGCATGTCTTTCTTGAATAATTTTGTTTTTAAGGTGGATACTGAAAAAGAGTTGTTGGTATTACAAAGAAGATAAAAAATAGTACTAGAGGCCTCTGGCTTATTCTCTGGTATGTTCTATTGATGGGTATACTAGAATTTATGAGGTTTGCTTCACCCTTTCCAGAAGACCAAATAATATCCAGTTCTCGGCTTGACAGGCAATGTAGAATGTGGTATATTTCATATAGTTGATAGTTAATATACTTAACTATCAAGGAGGTTTATTATGAAGATGTCTGTACAGGAATTTGCCGACCGTATAAATGGTATCATGCCTGTCATGATAAGGGAATTTGCGAAATATCAGGTAAACGAACTGTCCAAGGGCAGGATGTCGCTTCCCCAGTTTTTGGTGCTTGGCTTTCTTGAAAAAAGCGGAGAAACCAAGATGAGCGGCCTGGCGCGTTTTATGTCAGTGAGCACTGCTGCTATGACAGGGACAGTAGATAGACTTGTAAACTGCGGATATGTTATTAGGGAACAGGAGCCAAAAGACAGGCGTGTTATTAAAATCAAAATCACTTCAAAAGGCAGGGATATTATAAAAAAGATCAACTGCCAGCGCAGGCAGGTGATTATTGATATATTCGCCAAGGTTTCAGAGCATGACAGGTCGGATTACCTCAGAGTTCTTACTAAAATAGAAGAGATACTTTCGGAGCAGGCAAAATGAAAAAGATAATGAAATTATTTTCCGAAAGCAGTTTAATAATCGCTGTTATTTGTTTATTGCCATTGCAGGGTTTCGCGGAAAATGTTAAGTCGGACAAATTTACGCTGGAGGAATGTTATCACCTGGCTCTTAAGCAAAGCGAAACAATCGCGATTAATTCAGAGCTTATCAGAGAAGCTGAGGCACGTTTTACGCAGGCGCTTGGAACGCTTTTGCCCCAAGTTTCTTTTGTATGGACCCAAACCAATCTGGATTCAGAAAGGGCTTTCAGCTCGTATAACCATAATGGGAGTTTTGAAAGTAAGTTTGTTTTCAAGCAGACGCTTTTTTTATGTTTTAAGGAATTAGCAGGCATGGCAGGAAGCTCCCTGGAACAAAAACAACGCATTAGCGAAAAGAAACGGGCGGAGGAATTGCTTTTTGTTGATGTGGCTGACGCATTTTATCTTTTACTTGAACAGCAGGAAGACCTGAAGACTATAGATATGATTCATAAGGCACTGAACGACAGAGTTAGCGAACTAAAAAAAAGAGAAGATGTGGGAAGATCCAGGCATAGCGAATTAGTCAGCACTGAATCTCAGCTTTACAATATAGAGGCGGAAATACAGCTTGTTAAAAGCCAG
>JAPLMC010000068.1 GCA_026387215.1 Candidatus Omnitrophota bacterium | reverse complement strand
CCTGAAGAAAAAGAACGTGGCGTTACGATAAACGTTCATCACGCAGAATATGAAACCGAGAACCGCCATTATGCTCATGTTGACTGCCCAGGACATGCTGATTATATAAAGAACATGATCACTGGTTCCGCTCAGATGGACGGAGCAATACTTGTAGTGTCCGCTGTTGACGGTCCAATGCCTCAAACAAGAGAGCATATTCTTTTAGCCCGCCAGGTAGGCGTCCCGGCAATTGTAGTGGCGCTTAATAAAGTTGACGCTGTAGATGATCCTGAATTACTAGACCTCGTAGAGCTAGAAGTAAGAGACCTTCTTAAAAAATACGAATATCCAGGAGACAAGATTCCCATAGTAAGAATTTCAGCACTTAATGCAATGAACTGCGGCTGCGGTAAAGACGAATGCAAAAATTGCAGCCCGATCTTAAACCTCATGAAACAGGTTGATGAATTCATACCCATGCCAAAAAGAGATACTGAAAAACCTTTCTTAATGGCAGTTGAAGACGTATTTAGCATTACAGGCCGCGGCACAGTTGCAACCGGCCGCATAGAAAGAGGCATTGTAAAAATAGGAGAAGATGTTGATATAGTCGGCTTAACTGAAAAACCTAAAAAGACTGTTGTAACAGGCATTGAAATGTTCAGAAAACTTCTTGATGAAGGACAAGCCGGAGATAACGTAGGAGTTCTTTTAAGAGGTATTGAAAAAGCTGATATTGAACGTGGACAAGTGCTTGCAAAGCCAGGTTCCATAACCCCTCACACGAAATTCAAAGCAAAAGTATATATATTAACGAAAGAAGAAGGCGGCAGGCATACTCCGTTTTTCAACGGTTACAGGCCTCAGTTTTACTTCAGAACTACTGATGTTACAGGAGTCGCAAAACTGCCCCAGGGAGTTGAAATGGTTATGCCTGGAGACAGCGTTGATTTAGAAGGAGAACTTATAATTCCTATCGCTATGGAAAAAGAACTTCGCTTTGCAATAAGAGAAGGCGGCCATACAGTAGGCGCAGGGGTTGTATCGGAGATTATAGCGTAGGAAAAGCATAGCTATTAACGTGGAGTAACAATGGCAGAACAAAGAATACGAATAAAATTGCAGGGATATGATCACAAACTTATAGATCAATCCGCTCTGGAAATAGTAGATACTGCAAAGCGTACCGGCGCGATGGTGTCAGGGCCGATACCACTTCCTACAAAGAGAGAGATTTTCACAGTACTAAGGTCTCCTCATGTAGATAAGAAATCCAGAGAACAGTTCCAGATGAAGACGCATAAAAGATTGATAGATATAATAAGCCCTACTGCAAAGACTATAGATGCATTGAGAAAATTGGATTTGCCAGCAGGCGTAGATGTAGAAATAAAATAATTACAAACCTATCCCAATCGGCGAACGGGATGCTGGTACTGGATATATAGGTAGAAAAAATAAAATGAAACTAGGCTTATTAGGTAAAAAAATAGGTATGACTCAGATTTTCAGCGAAGAAGGCTCGTATGTTCCGGTTACTGTTATTGAAGCAGGCCCTTGCACAGTGCTGAATGTTTCCGAGAAAAAAGTAAAACTGGGTTTCGGAGAGAAGAAAGAAAAAAATGTTCTTAAGCCTCAGTTAGGTTTTTATAAGAAGATAAACCAAAAGCCAAGCGTTTTTGTAAGGGAGATACCTTTTGAAGCAAATGATAAGGTAATCGTAGGCCAGCAGTTAACAGTAGATATTTTTAAAGAAAAAGATTTTGTAGATATAGCCGGGACTTCTATAGGAAGAGGCTTTCAGGGAGTTGTAAAGCGTCATCATTTTAAAGGAGGACCTGGAGGTCATGGTTCTATGTTTCACCGCGCGCCAGGAGGTATTGGTTCTACGGCAGGCGGAGCAGGATGTCGTAAGAATGTTCCTAAAGGAAAGAGATTTCCAGGTCATATGGGCAATGAAAGAAAAACCATCCAGAGCCTGGAAGTAATAAAAGTGTTTAAGGAAAAGAATTTATTGCTTGTGAAAGGCGCTGTGCCAGGTTGCCGCAACGGCTATTTAGAAATAAAGACAGCAAAAAAAAGAGGACCAGTGCAACAGAGTACCCCTGCACCACAAATGTCCGGGGCAGGCAATGCACCAGGAAAAAAGTAAATGGCAAAAACAATAAAGAAAAAAGAAACCGTGAATAATGAAGCGCCAGTAGTTGACGTTTATAGCCTTTTAGGCAAAAAAGTAGATAAGTTCAAGCTTGACCCTGATGTATTTAGCGTAAAAGTCAATAAGCCTTTGCTTCATGAAATCATACAGATGTACATGGCTAATAGTAGGCAGGGTAATGCGTCTACGAAAACAAAAGGGCTTGTCAGGGGCGGAGGTAAAAAACCTTGGAGGCAAAAAGGCACAGGAAGGGCAAGATCAGGTTCTACAAGATCGCCTTTATGGAGACATGGCGGTACCATATTTGGCCCCCTTCCAAGGGATTTTAGTTACGATATGCCTAAGAAGACTAAGAGGATTGCTCTTATATCAAGCCTTAGCGCAAAATTAAAAGATAACGAAATAATGGTTCTTGAAAAAGATCCTGAATTTAAAAAACCTAAGACAAGTGAGATTGCAAAAATCCTAGTATCTTTAAAGATGTACGGAGACAGGGTGTTGTTTTTATACCAAGATACCAAAGAGGGCGCTATAATAAAAAGCTGCAGAAATATAGAGAATATGACAATTAAACGCTCTACAGATTTTAATACATACGATGTTTTGTCAAATTCAAAAATCTTATTTTCAAAAGAAACGCACGACGCTATTGTAAAAAGGCTGAAATAATGAAGAAGCCATATGACATAATAAAACACATAATGAGGACTGAAAAAGGCTCCGAGATGTTGACTGAAAATAAGTATATTTTTCACGTCGCTATTGATGCAAATAAGATTCAAATCAAACAGGCGGTGGAAGAGATATACAATGTTACAGTTAAGAAGGTCAACACCCTTAAAGTGCAAGGCAAGTGGAAGCGCGTTAGATATAAAGAAGGTAAGACGCCTGATTGGAAAAAAGCAATAGTTACGCTCAAACAGGGCGATAAGATAGAAGTAGCTACAACTTAAAAACAATAAACCGCGTAGGTTGCCTATGGCAACCTACGCGGTTAGGGTGGTT
>JAPLMC010000110.1 GCA_026387215.1 Candidatus Omnitrophota bacterium | reverse complement strand
TAAATGCCTTAGCCGGCATATCCACCTCGCCCCTTGCTTCAAATAATTCCGGGGCCAAGACGCCTTTTTTAAAATCCAGCTTAAGGGGAAGGCTTTTTATTGTCTTTAAATTCAAGGTAACGTCATCGCCCTTAATTCCGTCTCCGCGTGTAGCTCCCCTGATAAACTTTCCATTTTCATAAAGAAGCGATATACTAACTCCGTCTATTTTTAATTCAACCACATAATCCAGCCTGTCAACTTCCAGATTTTTCCTCACCCGTTCGTCAAACTCTATTATTTCTTCGGGAGAATAGGTATTATCCATGCTAAGCATTGAAACCCTGTGCTCTACTGTTTTAAATTCCTTCAGGGCTTCACCTCCAACTCTAAGGGTAGGGGAATCAGGCGAGATAAATTCAGGGTAAGATTCCTCTAATTTTCTAAGCTCATCTAGAAGTGCATCATATTTCCTGTCAGAGATTTCCGGCAAATTATCCACATAATATTTTTTATTATGGAAATTTAACTCTTTTCTTAATTCTTCGATTCTTTTCTTTATATCTTTTTTCATATTTAAAATCTTATATCGAAATTATCAAACTCTTTGGCAGGCTTTTCCCAGGATAATTCTGTATCTATAATATAATGGCCTAAATGGCCTTTTGATATCTTATCCAAGAACCCTTTTATATCTTCTTCTTTGCCTTCAGCAACTATTTCTACCCTGCCGTCTTCCAGGTTTTTAACCCAGCCTTTTAAACCCACTCTCATTGCGATATCCTGAGCAGCATACCTGAATCCAATGCCTTGGACATGGCCGGAATAAATTATATGCGCGCGTTTCATGATTTTTTAAGATACTCTTCAAACCTGGCCCAAAACGGATCTATCTTGGGATGTTCAAGTTTATATTTCTTATCTTTCTCTATAACCATGATGCCCTGCTTTTTCCGGGTGACCTCTCCTGCGATGCTGGCTGGAATGGATTTATCATTGAGGGCATTAACAACATCCTTTGCTTTTTTCTTATTAACTGTCGCTAACAGCGTCCCCTCGCTTATAGCATTATACGGGTCTATATCAAAACATTCGCATGTTTTTTTCACCTCATCCTGCAAAACTATTTTCTCCAGATAAATATTCATACCGACATTGCTATGCATAGCCATTTCATAAAGCCCGCCGAAAATACCGCATTCAGTAGCGTCGTGCATAGCTGTAACGCCGCCAACTTTAGCTACAATCAGAGCGTCTTTTACAGTAGACATCTGATAATAAACATCCTGGGCTTTTTTTACAAAAGCTTTCCCGTATTTTGCTTCAAGAAATTTCGGAAAGTATGCGGCCATAAGCCCTGTTGTCTCAATAGCAGGACCTTTTGAAATTATAATAGCGTCTCCAGGCCTACATTTTGGAGATATTAATTTATCTTTATCATCAATCCCTATCATAGTAGCTCCACCTACCATCGGATAATTGCATCCTGCATATCTTGCGGTATGTCCTGTAACCACCGCAATACCTAATTTCTTACATTCTTTATGAACAGCATCCCACATTCTGGTAAGCTCGTCTTCTGTCATTTCCAAAGGAAGGTTTAAATCTACAGCTAAATATTTAGGGGCTATGCCGCTGACTGCAATGTCTGAAGCAAGAATATGGATAGCAAACCACGCTGCTTTTTCTATGCCTAGTTCTTTAGCAATATAAAAAGGGTCTGCTGACAAAACCATCACCTTGTTGCCTAAATCAATTGCACCAAAATCAACTCCATGCTGTGGCCCTATAATAATAGACTTATCTTTCCTGCCCAGCCTTGGATATATGACCTTGTTAAAAAAATCGGGATGGATTTTCCCGAGTTCAGGTAATTTCTCCATTTTAACTCCAGCGATAAGAAAATCGCGTCCCGATATGCGCAATCGGGATGCGATTGGAATGTTATTTTAATGACCTAGCTATCAATGCAGCGCTTATTATCTTTATTATATCACCTGCTACAAAAGGCATAACGCCTAGATAGGCTAGTTGAACAATATTTGAAGATGCCCCTTTAAATAAATATAGCCATATGTTAAGCTGAATCATGCCTGGCAGATAAATTAAAATAAAATTAGCAAACATCATAATCCCGAGCATCTGATAAAACCCTTTTGACCATTCGTATTTATCAGAAATATAGCCTATAAATAACGCTGCCAGAATAAACCCTAACAAATAACCACCTGTAGGGCCAACAATTGCACTATATCCTCCAGTAGCTCCGTTAAACCACGGAATTCCAGCTATACCTAAAACTACATACATTATCTGGCTTATTCCACCCCAGTATTTTCCAAGAACAATACCTGCCAATAAAACCGCAAAAGTCTGGCACGTAACAGGCACAGGCGTCCAGGGTAAAAACAACCTTACCTGCGCCAAAATTCCTGTCAACGCAGCCATGCCTAATGCTAGCATAATTTTATTCGCCAAAGATACCTCCCGTACCCTCTTTAACACCAAACTCATTGCCTGCATTTTTCCTCCTTGTTTTTTATTTTTTATGGGGACGTGTCATTTAGGGACACTCTATAAAATTGTGGTGTGTCCCTTTTTGACACGTCCCCTTATTCTATTACCTTTATGGGCAGATTTGATTATGTACACATAATACATAAGAATATAGCAATAACATTCCAAATACTATGTTAACTTCTTCTTTTCTTCCAACGAATCTGCCGAGAGCAGTTTATCCTCGAATTTATCCAAACTTTTTACTGCCCTTTCGTAGCTTGATTTTATATTATCAATATGGCTGCCTATCACTTCGAAATCCTGCGTAAACTTCCCTAGAGAGCCCTTTAAAGTAATGAGCGTCTTTATCACTTCCTGCGCTTTTTCTTCTACCTTTAGGCCTTTCATGCCAAGGATAATCACCTGCAAATACGCATAAAAACTATTCGGAGATACAGGTATAACTTTTCTGGATACAGCATGGCTGAATATGGATTTATCTTCTCCAAAAACTTCATCCTTTATGATTGTCTCGTAATAAACATTCTCCGCAGGAATATACATCAGCGCAAAGTCATATGTGCCTTCATCCGGAAGTATATATTTATCCGCGATAGAATCTATGTGATCCTTGACTGCTTTTGTAAACTCTCTTTTTGCGCGCTTTTTATCGTCTTCATTTTGCGCGTCTACGAACCTCTTAAAACTCTCCAGTGGAAATTTTGAATCCACGCTTACCAGGCGGCTCCCTATATTAATCACAGCATCTACTCTCTCGCCTGTTTTAAAACAATGCTGAAGCTCGTAAAAATCCTTATGAGGCATTATCTGCTCAAGAAGCGATTCCAGGAACAATTCTCCAAGCCCGCCTCTCATTTTAGGAGCTTTAAGTATTTCCTGCAAACTCGCTATATCCTTGCCCACCTCATAAATCTGCTGAGTCTTTTCATCCAGAGACCCTAGGCTTTTTTTGACATCTCCAAAAACCTTTGCTGCGTTATCAAGCCTCTCTCCCATACTGCCAGACATCATCTGCTGAACTTTAGCGCTTTCATTAAGCTGCTTTAAAATAAGCTCTGTGTTCTTAGAAAGCGTATCGCTCCATTCGCGGCGAAGCGCATTTAATTTTTCCTCACTCTCCTTTGATGCCAAATCTTTCATACTCCTGGCAAAAAAGAATACAAGAACCGCTATAGCGCAAAAACCTATAATGCTT
>JAPLMC010000100.1:6987-9611 GCA_026387215.1 Candidatus Omnitrophota bacterium | reverse complement strand
CATCCAGATGGATAGGCGGAGGCCATAAGAAAAGATATAGGATAATAGATTTCAAGAGAAACAAATTTGATAAACCTGGAAAAGTCATATCTATTGAGTATGATCCGAACAGGTCTTCAAGGATAGCGCTCATTAAGTATGAAGATAACGATAAATGTTATATATTGTGGCCAAACGGATTGAACGTAGGAGACACTGTTGTATCAAGCATGTCAGAGGTAGAGATAAAACCTGGAAATGCTATAGCGCTTAGACATATACCCCCAGGTATTCCTATACATAACCTGGAATTAAAACCAGGCACAGGCGGAAAGATTGTAAGAAGCGCAGGCTCTTATGCGCAGATACTCGCGAAGGAAGATTTGCATGCGCATATAAAGCTGCCCTCAGGAGAAGTGAGGCTTGTGAAGTTGGATTGTATGGCTACGATAGGACAGCTCGGAAATATAGATCATGACGCTATTTCTATAGGCAAGGCAGGAAGGTCAAGATGGCTTGGCCGCATGCCAAGAGTAAGAGGAGTGGCGATGAACCCTGTTGATCATCCAATGGGCGGAGGAGAAGGTAAATCTTCTGGTGGCAGGCACCCGTGTTCTCCGTGGGGAATGATAGCAAAAGGATTTAAGACCAGAAAGAAAAAACAGTCAGATAAATATATAGTTAAAAAAAGAAAGAGTCAAATAGTAACAGCATAGTATAAAGAAGAAATATATTGGTATCAGATAACAAGTCGCAGGTTGCAGGTAACAGGTAGGAACAGAAGGAAGTAGCCATTACGTTTTTACCTGTTACTTGATACCTGTGACCTATTACAAGCATAGCTATTAACATGGAGTAAATATGAGCAGATCACTCAAAAAAGGTCCATTCGTAGACGAGAAATTATTAAATGTTGTAAAGGAGCTGCAGGCAAGAGGAGACAGAAAGCCCATAAAGACATGGTCTCGCCGCTCAACCATAACTCCTGATTTTGTCGGAGCAACAATGTCAATTTATAACGGCAGGAAATTTATACCTGTTTTTATAACAGAAAACATGGTTGGTCATAAACTGGGAGAATTTTCTCCTACAAGATTATTTAAAAAACATGGCGCTCACACAGAGCAGTCAATGGATAAGACGTAATATGATTACTAAAGCAAGCGCAAAATATATAAGAATATCTACAAGGAAGACGCGGAAGGTAATGGATCTTGTAAGAGGCATGAGCGTTGTAAAGGCAGATGCTCTTCTTGATAATCTAAGCAAAAGGCCATGTCTTTATATAAAAAGGGTATTAAGAGCAGCTGTGGATAGTGCGGATAAACGCTTTCACATACCTGCTGCAAATTTGTATATTTCTCTTATTAAGGCGGATGGCGGGCCTTTGATTAAAAGATTCAGAGCTGCTTCAATGGGTCGCGCTACTGAAATACTGCATAGAACAACTCATATTATACTAGAGCTTGATAAAATAAAAGTATACGATAAACCAGTGACCAGCGGCCATCTCTCAACTCCGTCTGTGGCAGAAAAATTAGAAAAATCAAAAAAGACAATAAAGGCTGATGGACAAGAGGTTAAACCAAGAGACCAAAAACCGAAGGCCAAAGACCATAAAGTGAAGAAAGAAAGCAAAAAGAAGGAGAGTTAACTTTGGGACAAAAAATACATCCGTATAGTTTTAGATTGGGTTATATAAGAGATTGGAATTCCAGATGGTTTGCCAAGAACAAGGATTTTGGAAAGCTTCTTGTAGAGGATGCTAATATAAGAAAGCATATAAAAAAGAATTTAATGCAGGCAGCTATAGCTAAAATAGAAATCGAAAGGGCCTCCAGTAAAGTCAGAATTATAATACATAGCGGCAGGCCTGGCGTAATAATAGGAAGAAAAGGTGCTGAGATAGACAAGCTCAGAGATGATCTTAAAGGCATAGTTGATAAGGAATTGCAGATTGATATAAAGGAAGTGAAAGTTCCTTCTATTTCCGCCCAACTTGTGTCAGAAAACATCGCGTTTCAGATGGAAAAAAGAGTGGGATTCAGAAGGGCAATGAAAAAAGCTATGCAGCAGGCTATGACTTCAGGGGCTCAGGGCATAAAGATAAGATGCGCAGGCAGGCTGGATGGAGCTGAAATAGCAAGAGCAGAAAAATGTATGGAAGGAAAAGTACCTTTGCAGACCATAAAGGCGGATATAGATTATGGATTTAGCGAAGCGCATACTGTATATGGCTTGATAGGCGTTAAGGTATGGATATGTCTTGGGGAGATACTTGTAAAAAGATGCAAAAAACCAGAAACAAAGGTTGAAGAGGTAAAGATTTCTGAAGAAAATAAATAATACAGGAGAGATTCAATCGTGTTAATGCCTAAGAGAGTAAAATTTAGAAAATATCAGAGAGGAAGACGTAAAGGTGTTTCTTATAAAGGTTCTGATATCTCTTTCGGTGAATACGGTCTGCAGGCCTTAGACAATGGCTGGCTTACGAATATTCAGATAGAATCGTGCAGAGTTTGCGTAATGAGAAGCTTGAAAGGCACTGGCAAACTATGGATAAGGGCTTTTCCGGACAAATCAGTTACAAAAAAACCTGCTGAAACCAGGATGGGTAAAGGCAAGGGAATGCCTTTACATTGGGT
>JAPLMC010000100.1:0-6981 GCA_026387215.1 Candidatus Omnitrophota bacterium | reverse complement strand
GGCGAATTGTTTTTGAATTGGGTGGAGTTGCAGAAGAGATTGCAAAAGAATCAATGAGGTTTGCAGCTTCTAAACTTCCGTTTAAGACTAGATTTATAACAAGGAAAAAACATAATTAAATTTGAGATTGAGGCGTAAAGCATATGTTAAACATAGCTGACTTAATAAGTCTGTCAAGACAGGAACTGGAAGACAAAATAATAGCGCTTAAGAAAACTCTTTTTGAAATGATTTCACAGAAAGAGACAGGGCGAATAGAAAAACCAAGTGGCATAAAAGAAACAAGGCGCGATATTGCAAGGATTAAAACTGTTTTAAGCGATATGAAGCATAGGAAGGATAAATAAATATGGAAGCAAGGGCAAGACGCAAAGAGAGGGTTGGAATAGTTGTGAGCGATTCAATGGATAAAACTATTGTGGTCAGGATAGACAGGACTGCAAAGCATGCTATGTATAACAAGATAATGTCCAAGTCTATCAAGGTTATGGCACACGATGAGAAAAAAGAAGCAAAAGTTGGAGATAAGGTAAAGATCGAAGAAACTAGGCCGCTTTCAAAGAATAAAAGATGGCGGTTAATAGAAATTATAAAGGCGTAAAATATGATTAGGATGAGAACGATATTAGATGTAGCGGATAATACTGGGGCTAAAAGGGCTTCATGTATCGGAGTAATTGGAAGACAAGGCAGGCGGCTTGCGGAAGTAGGCGATATAATAACAGCCAATATAAAAGAAGCATCTCCTGACGGAGTAGTCAAAGCAGGCGAGGTTGTTAAAGCAGTTATAGTAAGAAGCGTTTATCCTCTCCGTAGGATTGACGGGTCATATGTAAGATTTGACTCTAATGCAATAGTTATAATAGATGCGCAGCTTAACCCCAGAGGCACGAGGATTTTTGGGCCTGTTGCAAGGGAGTTGAGAGATAAAAATTTCATGAAGATTATTTCATTGGCACCGGAAGTAATATAGGCTAATGTCCACATGACAGGTGGGCAAATGGTAAACTTATGGCGAATATAAAAAAGAACGATATAGTGAAAATATTAGCAGGAAGAGATAGTGGCAAGACCGGAAAAGTGCTCACTGTTTTCCCAAAAAAATTAAAAGCCCTAGTCCAAGGCATTAATATGGTTAAAAAACACAGCCGCAGGCAAAGCAATGACCAGCAGCAAGGCGGTATTGTACATAAAGAAAGTTTTATAGATATTTCAAATTTAATGGTAGTATGTCAGAAGTGTTCCAGCCCTACAAGGATTGGCTTTAACAAGCTTTCAGATGGAACAAAAGTAAGAATTTGCAAAAAATGCAAGGAAATCATATGACGCCAAGATTATTGGACCACTACAGAAAGAATATAGTCCCAGCTTTATCAAAAAAATTTGGTTATAAAAATGCTATGCAAGCTCCTAGGATTCATAAAATAGTTCTGAATATGGGAATAGGCGCAGGCAGCCAGGATATAAAGTTTGTTGAACAAGGAGTAGCAGATATGGCAGCTATAGCCGGACAAAAACCTGTTATAACAAGAGCAAAAAAGGCAATAGCAAATTTTAAAATAAGGCAAGGCCTTCCTATAGGTTGTAAAGTTACGTTAAGAGGTAACAGGATGTATGAGTTCCTGGATAGATTTTTAAATATGGCGTTGCCAAGGATAAGAGACTTTAGAGGAACATCTCCTAATTCTTTTGACGGAAATGGAAATTATTCTATTGGAATAAAGGAATTGTCTATATTTCCTGAAATAGACGTTGATAAGATTCAGAAAATACAGGGCATGGATATTATAATGAATATAAAATCAAGTACTAAAGAAGAATCTCATGAGCTGTTGAAGTTGTTCGGTATGCCGTTTAGTAGCAAATAAAAGACTAAAAAATTAAAATCTTATTGTTTTTTAGTTTCTGTAGTTTTTTTAACTAAGTGAGGGAATATGGCGAAAGAATGTTTGATAGCAAAACAAAAAAAAGAACCCAAGTTCGCAGTAAGAAAATACAACAGATGTAAACTGTGCGGCAGGCCACGCGCGTATTCAAGAAAATTTCAGGTTTGCCGTTTGTGCTTCAGAGAAATGGCGTCGCGCGGAGATATACCTGGCGTAACAAAGGCTAGCTGGTAAGGGAGAAAAAATACATGAATTTAACAGATCCGATAAGCAACGCATTGACAGTAATAAGAAACGGAAGCATGGCAAGAAAGATCAAGGTAGACATAAAATTCTCCAAGATAACAGAAGAGATATTAAGTATATTAAAAAGAGATAGGTTTATAAAAGATTTCAAATTTATAGATGACAAAAAACAAGGTGTATTAAGGGTTTATTTAAAATACACAAGTAATGAAGAGCCTGTTATAAAGGGCCTCGCAAGAATATCTAAGCCGAGCCTTAGGATTTATGTTAAAAAAGACAGGATTCCTAAAGTTTTCGGAGGGCTTGGCATAGCTATTTTATCTACGTCCAGAGGTGTTGTAACAAATATACAGGCTGCTGAAATGCTCTCAGGCGGCGAAGTACTTTGTTATATTTGGTAACAGTAGTTATAGGAATAATAAAATGTCTCTTATAGGTAAGAAACCAATACAGATTCCAGATAAAGTAAAAGTAAGAGTAGATTCTGGAAAAGTTTTTGCAGAAGGCCCAAAGGGTAAATTAGATTGGAACCTGCCTTCTAATGTAGAAGCGTTGATAGATAATTCTAGTATTACTGTTAAAAGATTAAAAGAAGATAAGTCCGCATTTGCCATGCACGGACTGGCCAGGGCTTATATAAATAACATGGTAAAAGGCGTCAGTGAGGGCTATGTAAAAACTCTAGAAATAGTAGGCGTTGGTTATCGCGCTCAGGCAGAAGGAAAGAAACTTACTTTACATTTAGGCTTTTCGCACCCGGTAGTTTACATCATACCTGACGGCATTGCAATAAAGGCTCCTCCTAAACCAGCTCATATTATTATAGAAGGTATTGATAAAGCAAAGGTTGGGGAAGTAGCTGCTGAGATAAGAGCATTTTTTGAACCTGAGCCATATAAAGGAAGAGGCATAAGGTATTTGGGCGAATTTGTCAGGAAGAAAGCAGGCAAGGCGGTAGGAGGAACAGAGAAATAAAATGAAGAGAAAAATCAAAAGCCCAGCAGAACTAGGAAGAGTAAAAAGGCATTATAGAATACGCAAAAGAATGTCTGGTACAAAAGAGATGCCAAGACTAATTGTTCATAGAAGCCATAATAATTTATATGTTCAGTTTGTAGATGATTTTGCGCAGCATACAATGCTTTCGCTTTCCACCAATGACACTTCTTTTAAAAAAGAGTTTGGGGCTGAGGGTGGAAACATAGAATCAGCTAAAAAAATGGGTGCATATATGGCAAGAGAAGCGTCTAAAAAAGATATTCAGAAAATTGTATTTGACAGGGGTGGTTATCTGTATCACGGTAGGATAAAAGCTCTTGCTGATGCAGCGAGAGAAGCAGGGTTGAAATTTTAATAACATAGTAGCAAATTGCTTTGCAATTTGTAAAATTCGGCTATGAAAATACACCAATTCCTTAGCCAATTTTGCAGATTGTTTTTGCAATCTGCAAAATTCAGAGGCTATAATACATGGCAGAAAAGATTCAGGCAAAAGAAAGATTGATGCGAAAACTTGACGCAGTTCAGGAAGATCAATACATAGAAAAGGTTATAGCTATTAATAGAGTTTCAAAGGTTGTGAAAGGTGGAAAAAGGTTTTCATTTACTGCGCTCATTGCTGTCGGAAACGGCAACGGAACAGTAGGATGCGGCTATGGAAAAGCTAATGATGTAGCGAATTCCATTAGAAAAGCTCTTTCCAACGCAAAGAAGAGCTTTTTCAAGGTTCCTGTCAGAGGCCAGACAATACCGCATGAGATTATAGGACATTTTGGGGCAGCAAAAGTTCTTTTGAAACCAGCACTTGAAGGAACAGGGGTTATTGCAGGTGGATCTGTTAGGGCCATATGCGATGCAGCTGGAATAAAAGATATCCTTACTAAATCCCTCGGTTCTGCTAATCCTATAAATGTTACAAAGGCAACTATAGATGGTTTGAAAAAGCTTAGACTGGAACGCGACATGTCTGAATTAGAAGGTGGCGAATGAAGATACAAGATTTAAGACCTGCTATAGGCGCAAGGAAAAAAAGGAAAATTGTAGGCAGAGGTCCTGGTTCAGGCCATGGAAAAACTTCCACAAGAGGCCATAAAGGTCAGATGTCCCGTTCAGGCGCTGGGAGATCTCCTGGCTTTGAAGGCGGTCAGATGCCTCTAATAAGAAAACTACCAAAGAGAGGATTCAGAAGAAGGCCAAGAGCAGGATACTCGATTGTAAATCTTGACATGCTTTCAAAACTAAAAAAAGAAGCCTTAATAACTCCTGAGTTATTAAAAGAAAGGGGCTTAATAAAAGGGACTATTAATTATTTAAAAATACTAGGTAAGGGCGAAATAAAGGTCCCTGTGCATATAAAGGCTCACGCATTTTCGAAGTCAGCGGAAGAAAAAATAAAAAGCGTGGGCGGAAAATGTGAGATAACCAAATAAACTATGCTACAGGCGTTTATAAACTCTTTTAGAATACCTGACCTTAGAAAAAAGCTATTTATTACGCTTTTGTTGTTGGCGATTTATAGAATAGGCGCTTATATACCTACGCCAGGCGTAAACGGCGCTGCTTTAATTCAGTTCTTTAACAATGTGGCCAAGTCCCAGGGCGGCGGACTTTTTGGCATTATGGATATGTTTTCAGGAGGTGCTTTAACGCGTCTTACCATATTTGCGCTGGGTATAATGCCTTATATATCAGCTTCTATTATACTGCAGCTTCTCGTCACTGTAGTGCCTTACCTTGAGAAGCTTTCAAAAGAAGGTGAAGGCGGCAGACGCAAGATGATACAATATACGCGTTATGGTACGATAGTACTCTCTGTTATACAGGCATTTTTTATAAGTGTGTGGCTTGAAAATCCTGCTAGATTTCAGGGTTTGCAGATTGTAGATTATCCTGGCTGGGGTTTTAGATTATTGACGGTTATTACTCTTACCACAGGCACTGCTTTTATAATGTGGATAGGAGAACAGATTCAGGAATATGGAATAGGTAATGGCATTTCACTTGTTATAACAGCAGGCATAATCTCTAGGCTGCCTACAGCTTTAGAACAAGTTTTTACATTAATATTTACTCCTGCAAAAAGCATAATAAAGTATCCGTTTTTCACGCTTGCTTTCATGTCAGTGATTGGAGTTGCTGTAGTAGTAGCTGTTATATTAATTACCCAGGGCCAAAGAAAAATACCTGTACAATACGCTAAAAGGATAGTAGGTAGAAAAGTATATGGCGGACAGAGTACCTATATACCTTTAAGAGTAAACCAGGCAGGCGTTATACCTATAATTTTTGCACAGTCAATAATACTTTTTCCTGCAACAGTCGCAGGTTTTATACCTAACGCTGGCCTTCAAAGATTTGCAGAAGCTTTAATGAGAGGTCAGATTTTATACACTGTTCTTTATAGCGTGTTGATAATATTTTTCGCTTATTTTTATACAGCTATTACATTTAATCCTGCGGATGTAGCTGATAATATGAAAAAATATGGAGGATTTGTTCCTGGCGTAAGGCCAGGCAGGCCTACAGCTGAATATTTTGATTTTATAATGACGAGGATTACGCTTCCAGGCGCAATATTTTTAGCTTTCATAGCTGTTTTCCCTGATATGCTTGGCGCGTGGCTTAAAATACCATATCTTATAGCTAGTTTTTTTGGAGGCACAGCGCTTTTGATAGTAGTTGGAGTTATGCTTGATACAATGAGGGCGGTAGAGTCTCAGCTTTTAATGAGACATTACGAAGGTTTTTTAAAGAAGGGGAAAATTAGAGGCAGGAGATAATTTAGTTTAAAAAATTAAAGGTTAAAATGCGAATAGTTTTATTAGGACCTCCGGGGGCAGGTAAAGGTACGCAGGCAGTAATGCTTGCAGAAAAAGAGGGTTTTCTTCATTTTTCTACAGGCGATATACTAAGAGAAAATGTAAAAAAGGATACCCAAATAGGTAAAAAGGCGAAGGCTTTTATGGAAAAAGGCGAGCTGGTTCCTGACGATATCGTAATAGAGATGATGCTTGATACAATAAAAAATGCAGAACCTAAAAAAGATTTTATTCTGGATGGTTTTCCAAGAACTGTGTATCAGGCAAAAAAGTTGGATAGCGAATTAGATAAACTTAAGTTACCAGTAGAAATAGTTATATATTTTAAGACCAGTACTAAGATTGTTATTTCAAGGCTTGCAGGCAGGAGGCTTTGTTCTAAATGCGGGGCAAATTATCATATAGTAAACATGCCGCCGAAGAAACAGGGTTTATGCAATAAATGCGGCTCAGATCTTTATCAGAGAAAAGATGACAGCGAAGAAACTATAAATACGAGGTTAGAGGTTTACAATAGTCAGACAAAAGAACTCATAGATTATTATAAAGCCAAGGGAATACTTAAAGAGGTTTCAGGCGACCTGGAAGCCCAGAAAGTTTACAGTAGATTATCTGAGATATTAAAAACACCTGCGAAGTAGATGATAGACATAAAGTCAGAAGATGAGCTTAAGCTTATATCTGAAGCAGGAAAAGTAGTTAAACTGATTCTGGAGGAACTTAAAGCTGCAGCAAAGCCTGGAGTAACAACTGCTGATCTGGAAAGAAAAGCAGTAGAAATAATAAAGAAATCCAATGCCAAATCTGCATTTCATGGGTATAGAGGGTTTCCAGGAGTTATTTGCACTTCTTTAAATGAGCAGGTAGTACATGGTATTCCCGGAGATACAGCGCTTTCTTCCGGGGATATTTTAAGCATAGATGTAGGTATTGAAAAGAACGGGTATTATGCGGATAGCGCGCTTACAGTATCGGTTGGGGATAAGGTAAGCGAAAAGGCTCGTTCTCTTATAGAAGTTACAGAAAAGGCG
>JAPLMC010000027.1 GCA_026387215.1 Candidatus Omnitrophota bacterium | reverse complement strand
TTTATGTCTAACCTCCGCTCAATATCAACTTTCGCTGTAACCCTGTCCCCAGTCTTAAGAACCCCATCTTTCATTTCTATCTCATGTTGAGTTCTGCCTGCTACATCAATAGTATTTGTAACAATGGCTATTATCTTCTCATCTTTTAAAAGCGTGCCTTTATCCCCGATTTGCCCGCCTTTTTCACCATAGAAATTCGTTTCTTTTAAAAAAATGCTTGCCTTGTCTTTCTTTCTTATTTCGCTTTTTAAATTCCCTCCAGAAATTATCTGAATAATCTCCGTAGCCAGTTCTTCTTTATCTTCTGTAAAGGACGAAATATCAGGCAATCTTATATCTATATTATCTTTAAAAACAAATATAGACGATTGTAAATTGGTCGTGCTTCTCGATTGACTGCGTTGTTCGTCCATACATCTCTCAAAACCATCTATGTCCACATTTATCTTACCGCCAGTCGCAATTTCCTGCGTTAATTCCAAAGGAAACCCATAGGTATCATATAATTTAAATGCATTTTCTCCTGATAATATTCCGGATTTTTTGGATTCAGCTAACATTATTTTCAATCTATCAGTCCCTTCATCCATTGTATTCTTGAACCTTTTTTCTTCCTCCAGAACTATCTGGCTTATATTTTCCATGTGCTCTGCTAGTTCAGGATAAGGCTTTTTCATAGCCTGCGCTACTGTAGGAACTATTTTGTATAAAAACGGTTTATCAAGCCCTATGCTTCTCCCATACCAAAATGCCTTTCTTATTAGTTTTCGTATTACATAGCCTCTCTCTTCATTTGACGGTGAAACCCCATCTGATATCGCAAATGTAACAGCTCTTATATGATCAGCAATTGCACTAATTTCTTGAACTCCCTCCGATCTGTGAACAGAAAAATTTTCTCCGTTTGTAGATCGGGATAGATTTATTATCTCATTAATAATTGGCTCGAACGAATCTATTTCAAAGTTAGTTTTTTTACCCTGCAATACTCTAGCAATCCTTTCTAAGCCCATGCCTGTATCTATATTTTTATCAGGTAACGGTTCTAATTTACCCCCATCTTTTCTATTAAATTGCGTAAAAACAAGATTCCATATCTCCACTCCGTCTGAGCCGCCAAAAAAAATCTCAGAACATGGACCGCATGGGCCATTTGGGCCTGTAGCTGGAGCATTGGATGGCCAGAAATTATCTGTTTCTCCTAATTTTAAGATCTTATCTGGCCGAAGTTTCACTTCGCTGGTCCAGATATCATACGCCTCTTTGTCATCCTTATAAACGGAAACCCACAGATCGCTTTCCTTGAGCCCAAGTTCTTTTGTAAGGAATTCCCACGCCCACAAAATAGCATCTTTTTTAAAATAATCCCCGAATGAAAAATTCCCAAGCATTTCAAAAAATGTGTGGTGGCCGGCAGTCTTGCCTACGTTTTTCAAATCTCCTGTCCTTAGACATTTTTGACATGTAGTCGCCCTTTTAGAACCTTTGACCCTGCCAAGGAATTCCTCCTTAAACTGGTTCATGCCCGCTCCTGTAAACAAAAGCGACGGGTCATTTGCAGGCACTAGCAAGTCGCTCGGATAAATCTTATGTCTCCTCGCCTCAAAAAATTTTAAATATCTCTCTCTAATCTCGTCAACTCTCATAATCTTCCAAGCGTCTTGTAATTCAATAATCTTTACAAAACTGACATTGTCAGTTTTGTAAAGATGTTTACTCTCTATTTTTCCTTAAGCACTACATAACCTCTGTAAGTCCCAACCAACACATCGCCTGAGGCTTTATCTATAGCAGACGAATAATCTTTCGAGCTTTTAACAGGCATCCTGTTAATCTCATAAATCACGTCCCCTGGTCTAATACCTGCTTGTTCAGCTGAGCTTCCAGGCGCTACAGAAATAACCACTACGCCTGAGTCTACGCTCATCTTAAGCTTCAGGATCATATCAGGCGTAATATCGGAAACATCCAAACCTCTCCAATTTTTTGACTCTGGCTGTTTAACAGCATTGCTTGTATCTTTTTGATTAACCGCAATAGTTTTATCTTCCGGTTTTGAATCCACCTGCACATCTATGGAATGAAGTTTGCCATTTCTTACAATTCCAAGGTTTGTTATCTCTCCTACTTGCTTTTTTAAAAGCTGCCTTACAAGATCTTGCGTATTTCTTATGGACTCGCTGTCTATAGAAATAACGATATCTCCTGGTTTTAGCCCTGCTCTGTAAGCAGGGCTATCATCCACGATCCTTGAAATTAAAACACCATTCTTATCCTGCAATCCAAAATATTCTACGAGATTAGAGTCTAAATCCTGTATAATAACGCCTATCCAGCCGTAAATAACATGTCTTCCTTGTATTAAATCATCCATTATTTTTTTTGCGGTATTGATCGGTATTGCAAATCCTACACCTTCAGAGCCTCCGCTCATTGTAAATATCGCAACATTGATCCCGATTATCTCTCCGCTAATATCAACAAGCGGCCCTCCGCTATTGCCGGGATTTATTGCAGCGTCTGTCTGAATAAGATCAGAATATTCTCTTGTCCTTTTATCTGTCCTAGGAAGGCTTCTATGAAGCGCGCTTACCACGCCTACAGTAACTGTAGGTTCAGGATTTTTAACTGCAAACGCAAAAGGATTTCCTATTGCTATCGCCCAATAACCTATCTTAACGTTATCTGAATTGCCAAGCTTTGCAAAAGGCAAATATCCTTTAGATTCAATCTTAATTACAGCTAAGTCAGAATATTCATCAGCGCCAGTAACTTTGCCTTCAAACTCTCTTCCGTCAGGCAAAGTTACTAGCATCCTGTCAGCGCCACGAATTACATGCTCATTGGTAAGTATGTATCCTTCTTTGTCTATGATAATCCCTGAACCAAGACCTGTCTTTTTTAATTCCTGCTCAGGGCCTTCTACAAAGAAATCCTTGAAAAACCTATCTTGAGATCGCGCTGCAAAAGGATAATATCTGGTCTTATACCGTTCTGTATGTTCAGCGCTTATACTTACAACTGCTTGGCCTACATCTTTAGAAACCTTTACAAACGCATCCTGTAAGCTCAATGCTTCTTTTGACGGTTCAGCATATACAGATAATGATATTAAAATTAATAAAAAAATCAAAACAGATATTCTGATTTTCTCCATCTCTCACCTTATGTTATTTTTTAGTTTCAGATGCTTTTGCCAGCGTTTCTTTTATCTTCTTCTCTATTTCGTTACAAATTTTTGCATTATTTTTCAGAAATTCTCTAGCAGATTCCATTCCCTGGCCTAATTTTTCTGTTCCGAAAATTATAGATGAACCTGACTTGGTCAAAACTTCTAACTCTATACCAAGTTCCAGCACACTGCCTTCCCTCGAGATCCCTTCCCCGTGTATTATTTCAAATTCCGCATTTCTGAAAGGCGGAGCTACCTTATTCTTTACAACTTTTGCCCTAACCCTATTGCCTATAACCCTGTCGCCTATCTTAATGGCTCCTATGTTTCTCATGTCAATCCTTACAGAAGAGTAGAATTTAAGCGCCCTTCCACCTGTAGTTGTCTCAGGATTGCCAAACATGACGCCTATTTTCTCTCTTATTTGATTGATAAAAATAACGCAGGTATGCGTCTTTGCAATAATAGCTGTAAGTTTTCTCAATGCCTGAGACATCAGCCTAGCCTGAAGCCCTATATGCCTGTCTCCCATTTCTCCTTCTATCTCTGCCTTCGGCACCAAAGCAGCTACAGAGTCTATTACAATCAAATCAACTGCGTTGCTCCTCACAAGCATTTCTGCAATATCCAGCGCCTGTTCTCCTGTATCAGGCTGTGAAATCAAAAGGTCATCCAAATTCACCTTTAATTTTCTCGCATAAGTCGGATCCAATGCATGCTCAGCATCTATGAAAGCGGCAACGCCTCCGATCTTCTGAACCTGCGAAACTATGCTTAAGGTAAGAGTTGTTTTTCCGCCTGCTTCAGGCCCAAATATCTCGATAACCCTTCCGTAAGGCACTCCTCCAACGCCCAACGCCAGGTCCAAAGACAGCGCGCCTGTTGAAATAACGTCCACATCAAACTTAGTGCTCTGCCCCAAGCGCATAATAGAGCCTTTCCCAAACTGTTTTTCTATCTGCGAAACAGCTGATTCAATAGCTTTCTCCTTATCCCCTTTGTCTCCTTTTGCTCCAATTGGTTTTCTTTCTTCTTTCTTTTCTTCTTTCCTAACCATTTTATCCTCCCAAATTTTGTGAAACCCCGCTCTTTTAGCAAGGCTTCTTAGTATACCCGCAAAAAGGGCGGGGTGAAACAAAATTTAATCCCGAGCCCGCCATTGTTTCTGTGGCGGGCGAGGAACTCTCTGTTTTAAGAATTAATTATACCTTCGCTATATCCCAAAGTAAAGCATAATTGTATTTACCTCCTTTCATCATAATAGACACATCTAACAGGCATTTTCTTTCAAAAATTTTAAATTTTTTTATCATTTTCATGCGCAAGACCTGGTCTTGCACTAAACTCAAAAAAATGAAAAAGTATTGCTAATAGTATATATATTTCATATAATAATTATATGAATATTGTTGCTCAGATAATATGCATCGGTAATGAAATAATGCTGGGCCATATTGCAAACACAAATGCCCAGTTTATTTCAGATAAACTCGCAGCTATAGGCATAAAAACCTCAAGACATATAGATATACCTGATAATCCAGAAGTTATTATATCTTCTATAAGAAAAGCTTTAAGTGAAGCAGCGATAGTAATAACAAGCGGAGGACTTGGCCCTACAGTTGATGACCTAACCCTTGAATGTATTGGAAAAGCATTAAATAAAAAACTGACCTTTAATAAAAAAATAGCAAATCGTATAAAAGTTCATTTCAAAACCCGTAAAATAAAAATGCCCGCTAATAACATGCGCCAGGCATTGGTGCCGAAAAGCGGATACCTATCATAAATAATATCGGCACAGCTCCAGGACTTATAATACCGATTGATAACAAGGTTTTTATGGCTTTCCCGGGAGTCCCATTTGAGCTCTACCCTATGTTTGAAAATACAGCTATGTCATATTTGAAAAAATATTTTCAAATAAACCAGATTATAAAATCTAGGATAATAAAAATAACCGGCCTTAGCGAGTCAAGAGTAAATGAAATAATAGAAGATATTTTAAAAATCAGCGGTAAAGTCCAGATGGGAATATACCCGTATCCTGAAGAAATACATGTAAAAATCACTGTGACTGAAGAAAATGAAAAATCAGCTGACCTGGCAATAAACAAAATAGAAAAACAGGTCAAACTGCGGCTTAAAAAATATATCTTCGGTTATGATAATGAAAAACTTGAAGAAATTGCTGGTAAGGCGCTTCTTGAGTATAAAAAAACTCTAGCCATAGCTGAATCCTGCACCGGTGGGCTTCTTGCAAATAGAATTACAGACACCCCTGGAAGCTCTGGCTATTTCAAGCTCGGCCTTATAACATATAGCAATGAATCTAAGAATAAGCTTCTAAACATCCCTATTAAAACAATAAAAAAATACGGTGCTGTTTCAAAACAGATTGCCATATTGATGGCAAAAAATGTCAGAATACTGGCTGGCGTAAATTACGGGATAGGCATAAGCGGTATTGCAGGCCCAGACGGCGCAACAAAGAAAAAACCAGTAGGCCTTATTTATATTGCTCTTTCAACAAAAAATAAAACCATCTGCAGAGAATTTCGTTTTATAGGCAATCGCGATCTCATAAAATACAAATCCACACAAGCTGCCTTAAACTTACTCCGAAAAGAAATCTCGTCCCGATTGCAATAGGGGTAGGCTGAAGTGGTTATAAACATGTCTACAATCCGCGCCTTTATAGCCATTGAAATCAATAATCAAACTAAACAAAAAATATCTAAGCTGATTTCTATCCTCAAAAAATCTAATGCTGATGCTAAATGGGCAACTGAAGACAAACTGCACCTCACCCTGAAATTTCTGGGTAATGTGCATAAAGATAAAATCCAAGAAATTGCCAATGTAATATCTATTATCTCAAATAATTTCAAATCTTTCGCTGTCAGCTTTTCTGAAATAGGCGCTTTTCCTAATACAAGCTGTCCTCAGGTAATATGGCTAGGGATTGATAAAGGCACAGAATCTTTGAAAATGCTCAACGATAAAATAGAAGCCTCTCTGGAAAAATTAGGATTTGCGAAAGAAAGCCGAAAATTCGAGCCCCATCTCACTCTCGCCAGAATCAGATCATCTAAAAATATTTCAAATCTTAAAAAATTAATCGGGGAGATAAGCTGCAATATAGGAAATGAAATACCGATCAGTAAGCTTATATTATTTCAGAGTAACCTCAATCCAAAAGGCGCTGTCTATTCTATCCTTCTAGAAAAATTCTTGCAGGATATCAATGGTAAAAAAGATTGAGCATATAAATTGTCTGAAGCAATATATTAGCGTATACGCCTGCTATGATATCATCTGACATGATTCCGAGAGAGCCTTTTAATTTTTCAAGGTTCTTAATAGGCTTTGGCTTTACTATATCAAAAAATCTGAACAATAAAAATCCTGTAACCACATAGCCCATCGTAGGAGGTATTCGATATAAAGCTATTAACATTCCGGCAAATTCATCTATCACTATTTCTCCAGGATCTTTTTCTCCAAACATCTTCTCTACCTTGCCTGTTGTAATAAACCCCAGAACAATTACTATTAAAATCGCTATAGTCATTATTATTACATCGCGACATATAAAATAATACAAAATAAGCGCCGAAAGGCTTCCGAGAGTACCTGAGGCAACAGGTAAATAACCTATGTAGAAAACACTTGCTATTATTCTATAAAAACGGTCTTTCATTTATCACCCATAAAAATATCTTTATTCCTAACCATATAAGAAATGCCAGAAGTAATAGTCATACCCACCGTTACAAGCATCAATAAATATACTGCTGCCCCAAAAATCTCCGTATATCTAAATCCAAACCCCAAATCCCTGATTATTAAAAATATAAGTACTGCTATAACTGCCACCATCTGAGAAATTGTTTTATGTTTCCCGCCCATTTCTGCGGCAAGGACTTTCTTCTGCGAAAGCGCTAAAATTCTTATGCCCGTAATAACTAATTCTCTTGCTATTATTATTATTACCATCCATGCTGGTATTATTTCCATCTCCACAAAAGCCAGAAACGCCCCTAATATAAGTATCTTATCCGCAATAGGGTCCATTAGTTTGCCAAAAGAAGTTACGCCGCCTGTTTTCCTGGCAAAATAACCGTCGTAATAATCAGTAACGCAAGCTGCCAGAAAAATAGCCATAGCCATAAACTTTGCGCCCGGGCCTTTTATAAAAAGGGCTAATATAAAAAAACTTGCCAGAATTATTCTTGAAATCGTAAGCTTATTAGCTAAATTCATAAACCATAATAAACCGCGTAGTCCGCCAAAGTTCTGTGGCGGACTACGCGGTTGAAACAGTTAATCCTACTAAATCATATTCATATGTATCTACTATCCTGACATCGCAAAAGCTTCCAACTTTTAAATTTTTACCTT
>JAPLMC010000091.1 GCA_026387215.1 Candidatus Omnitrophota bacterium | reverse complement strand
AACACAGCCCTTTCTTTGGGCTGGGTTCATATGAGGAAGGAAGAGCCGGGTGAATATTTTATTTATACTTATTATTCCTTTTATATTAGTTATTTTGCCAAGTTTGGTTAAAAAACCAAAAACGCTCGGCATCCTTAACGCCATTGGCTATCTTTTTGTATTATTATGTTCTCTCCTGCTTGTCTTAAAGCCGGGTTTGAGCGTTTCGCCTTTCAAATTTTTTTATATAGACGAGTTGAGCGTATTTTTTATATTCACTATATCTATAGTTACTTTTGCCGCGGCGTTGTTCTCAATAGATTATATTGGGAGGGACGTAGCAAGCTTTTTGATCTCAAGAAACAAGGCGAGAGCGTATTACACGTTTTTTAATATATTTTCGCTTTCCATGTTTTTTGTGCCGATGGTCAGGAATCTCGCGCTTGTTTGGGTGGCGATAGAGATGACAACTCTAGCGTCAGCGTTTCTTGTGGGATTTTATAATACCAAATCGTCTATCGAAGCCGCGTGGAAGTATATCATGGTCTGCTCTGTTGGTATAATATTCGCGCTTTTTGGCACAATAATTTTTTATTATGCGTCTTCTTCCGTAGGCGTAAAAAATCTTAACTGGGTGGATATGGTTTCAGCTAGTCAAGGCATGGATAAGAATTTAGTGAAGATAGCTTTTTTATTTATCCTGGTGGGATATGGTACAAAGGCCGGCTTAGCTCCGATGCATACCTGGCTTCCAGACGCTCATAGCCAGGCGATATCTCCGGTAAGCGCGCTTCTTTCAGGTGTACTGTTAAAAACAGCCATATATGCGATATTGCGATTTAGCATAATAACAAATAAATGCGCAGGAGGTAATTTTTCTTCAAAATTATTTATTATATTCGCTCTTATATCATTAGGCGTCTCAGCCGGGTTTATAATTATACAGAAACAGATGAAAAGACTTCTGGCGTATAGCAGTATAGAACACGTAGGCGTTATATTTCTTGGTTTTGGTTTCGGAGGCGCGATAGGCTTATATGGAGCATTATTTCATATATTAAACCACGCTGTTACAAAATCCCTTATGTTTTTTGGAGCAGCTAATGTTATTAAAAAATATAAGAAAGATAATATGAATATGATAAGAGGTGTTATAGGCTCAATGCCTTTTACAGGCACCATGTTTATATTGGGAATGTTCGCTCTCACGGGCATGCCGCCTTTTTCAATATTTTTCAGTGAGTTGTTAATACTGATGGCTGGTTTAGGGAGAGGGCTATATCTGGCGTCAGGGTTATATCTATTTTTTATTGCGCTTATATTTGGAGGAATTTTATTTCATTTTAGCAACGTATTATTCGGCAGTAAACCTGATGATATGGAAGTCACAAAAGAAGTCGTGAGTGCAAAGATAGTTTTTATATTTTTATTTATTCTGATGGTTGTTCTTGGCTTGGCTATGCCAGGGTTTTTGAACAAAATTATTGTATCTAGCGCAGCGATTTTAGAGGGAGCCTAAATGGACGAAGCCTATATATATGTAAAACCCGAAAATTTCAAAAAGGCATGTTTATATTTCCATAAAAAACTCAGCTCTCCAGTAGTTATGATGTTTGCCTGTGATGAAAGGCAGAAAAATAAATGTTTCAGGATTTACTGCGTTTTTATGGGGGTAAAATACAAAAAATGGGTTTTTGTAACAATGGATACGGCACAGGATACGTCTGTATTTGAGTCTATCGCAAGAGATATTTATTCAGCAGGGCTATTTGAAAGAGAGATAAAAGAGATGTTCGGGATATTGCCTAAAGGCAATCCTGATTTGAGAAGTCTGAGATTGCACGACGAAGTGTGGCCGGAGGGCTTTTATCCTTTAAGGAAAGATTTTGAGGCCCCTAAATCTTCATGCGCAGAGAAAAAGGAATATGTTTTTAATAAGGTTGAAGGAGAAGGTGTGTTTGAGGTTCCTGTCGGGCCCGTCCACGCAGGAATTATACCATCTGGACATTTCAGGTTCAGCTGTGCAGGGGAGCCGATTATAAATTTAGAAGCGCGGCTTGGATGGACGCATAAGGGCATTGAAAAACTTTTTGAAGGCAAAGACGTGAATTTCGGGGTTGAACTTTCAGAATGCGTTGCAGGAGATTCAGCGTTTTCCAATTCTAATGCGTTTTGCCATGCCGTTGAAAAGATATACAAAATAGATGTGCCTGAGAAAGCGATGTTTTTAAGAACTGTATTTCTTGAACTCGAAAGGATGTATAATCATCTTAATGGCATAGGAGGCATTGCGATAGATGTAGGTTTTAGTTTTCCTGCAATGTACGCCAGCGTTATGAAAGAAAATCTCCTGTGCCTAAATAAGAAATTAACAGGTTCAAGATATCTTAAAGGCGTAAATATTATAGGAGGCGTTTCAGTAGATTTAACTGCCTGGAAGAAAAAGACTTTATTGAAAGTGCTAGAAGCCATGGAAAAAGACTTTAGGCAGCTCAAAAATATGCTATATTCTAGCGTTTCGTTTATGGATAGATTAGACGGAACAGGCGTATTGAAGAAAAAAACAGCCGAAGACCTGGGAGTCTTGGGGTTAGCGGCAAGATCTAGCGGTATTGAAAGAGATCTGAGAAAAGATTTTCCAGGGGTTTACAGTAAAATTAAATTCAATGCAGCAAAGGAGCATAGCGGAGACGTGATGGCAAGGTTTAATATAAGGGTAATCGAGTTTGAAGAGTCAATGAATTTAATAAAACAGTTTGTTGATAAAATAGGACCAGGCAGTATAAATTCTCAAAATAAAATTGAATTTAGAGATGGCGTTGGGCTTGGGTATATAGAAGCATGGAGAGGGCCATTATTCTATTGGGTTAAGTTGAGTAAATCTGGCATTATTGAAAGATGCAAAATAGTAGACCCGTCTTTTCATAACTGGGAGGGATTATGTTATTCAGTGCTCGGAAACATTATCCCGGATTTTCCCGTTTGCAATAAAAGTTTCGATCTTTCTTATTCAGGGAATGACCTATGATAAATATAATTAAAAATAGAATAATAAAGGGCGTTGTTACAAGGGCTATTAAAACAGATCCGGAGATAGAAAAGATAGGCGCTGAGTTAAAAGGACTTGTCTATAAGAGATTTAACAGATCTTTTCATATAAGAGAAGTGGATACTGGTTCCTGCAACGCCTGCGAATCAGAGATAATAGCTACTACTAATCCTATTTATGATATTCAGAGATTTGGCATAAACTTTGTAGCTTCCCCGCGGCACGCAGACGCGCTTTTAGTTACAGGCCCTGTTTCCAAGAATATGTGTGTTGCTTTAAAAAAGACATACGAAGCAGTGCCTGAACCGAAGTTTGTAATTACCTGTGGCGATTGTGCTCTTGATGGAGGTATATTCAAAGACTCTTATTATGTTGAGAAAGGCGTTAAAAATGTTTTGCCGGTTACTATTCATATTCCAGGCTGTCCGCCTAACCCAGTTGCAATTATAAAGGCTATTCTGTCATTTTTTAAAAAGTAATTTTGGGTGTTTCTTAAATTTGCTTGACACAATGGAAAAATATGATATAATTTAAAATTAACAAATACCTTTAAATCAGCACAGAGAGGCTGATAAGGGAGTAAAAAGTGAATATAGCGAATTTTATAATTTTAATATATAATGGGCTTAATCAGAAATGGTTAGAGCCCTTTTTTATTATAGCCCCACAAACTTACGTAGTTATTGAAATGAGGTCAAAATGCCATTAAAACAGGTTTTTACAAAAGAAGAGATAGATCGTGCTATTACAAGAATTAGCCACGAAATTATAGAAAACAATAAAGGCGTTAACGGACTTGTTATAATAGGGATAAGGACAAGGGGGTATATTCTTGCTGAGCGCATTGCAAAAGTTATAAATAGTTTATACGGCACGAAACTAGATGTGGGCGCGCTTGATATAAACTTTTACAGGGATGACCTGAGTGCTATATCGGAACAGCCTGTGATTCATAATACAGAGATAGATTTTGACATAGAGAGTAAGAATATAATACTTGTGGATGATGTTTTATATACAGGCAGAACTATTAGGTGTGGCTTGGATGCTCTTATAGATTTTGGAAGGCCAAAAACGATACAGTTGGCAGTCTTAATTGACAGAGGCCATCGCGAATTGCCTATACGGGCTGATTATGTCGGGAAAAATATTCCTACATCGCAAAAAGAACTTGTGCAGGTACTGATTACGTGGGAAAGAATATTCCCACATCGCAGAAAGAGCTTGTGCAGGTGAAATTCCAGGAAATAGACAATGAAGACAGTGTTACTATAGAGGAAACGCAGGATGACAAAGAAGAAGACGGCAAAATGGGTTCATAAAGATCTTCTAGGGCTGGAGTATCTTTCCAAAGAAGATATAGAGCTTATTCTTGATACAGCCGAATCTTTCAGGGAGATACTTGACAGGAAGATTAAAAAGGTCCCGGCTCTTCGTGGTAAAACTGTGGTAAATCTTTTTTATGAACCATCTACGAGAACCAGGGTATCTTTTGAAGTAGCTGCAAAGAGATTGTCGGCTGATGTCATAAATATTGCAGTAGAGTCTTCAAGTGTAAAAAAAGGTGAGACATTAAATGATACTGGAAAAAACATAGAGGCTTTAAAAGCGGATATTATTGTAGTGAGGCATAATTGTTCAGGCGCAGCTACTATGCTGGCTCGCAATGTAAATATAAGCGTAATAAACGCAGGAGATGGGTGGCACGAACATCCCACACAAGCGCTTTTAGATATGTTTACCTTGAGGGGGAAATTGGGAAAACTCGAAGGGTTGAATGTTAGCATAGTAGGGGACATTGCGCATTCCAGGGTGGCACGCTCTAACATATGGGGTCTGACTAAATTTGGAGCAAATATAACTGTTTGTGCGCCGAAGATTTTGATTCCGCCAGGGATAGAAAAGATGGGAGTTAAAATTACGGATAACATAGACGAGGCGCTTGGTAATGCTGATGCTATAAATGTCTTAAGGATGCAATTTGAGCGGGATGATATGAAGGCGTTTCCTAGCCAGCTGGAGTATTTTAAGAATTTTGGGATTACAGAGGAAAGATTGAAAAAAGCCAAAAAGGATATAATTATTATGCACCCAGGGCCTATCAATAGAGGAGTTGAAATATCAAGCGAGGTTGCAGACGGTACAAATTCCGTGATATTGGAACAGGTTACGAACGGTATTGCTGTTAGGATGGCAGTATTATTTTGGGTATCACAGGCAAAACTATAATAAACCGCGTAGGTTGCCGTAGGCAACCTACGCGGTTAAGGTGGTTAAGAATGAAATTAATTATTAAGAATGGGCATGTAATTGATCCTGCAAATAAAATAGATGAAGTTATAGATATCCTTGTAGAAGGCGAGAAGATATTCAAAATAGCTAGAGCAATAGATGCCAAGGCTGAAACAGTAATTGAAGCTGCTGGTAAAATTGTGATGCCTGGTATAGTTGACATGCATGTTCACCTGAGAGAGCCTGGCAGAGAAGACAAGGAAACTATTTTTAGCGGCACAAAGGCTGCGGCAAAAGGCGGGGTTACTAGCGTTCTTGCCATGCCAAACACTTTGCCAAGCCTTGATTCAATGGGAATTATTAAAACGCTGAAAGATATTATTAAAAAGACAGCAAATGTAGATGTATTTATATGTGGCGCAATTACAGTAGGAAGGTTAGGTAAAGAATTAACGAATATCAGCGTTTTAAAGAAAGAAGGTATAATCGCGATTTCAGACGACGGCGCATCAGTTGATAACGATGAGTTGATGTTAAAGGCGCTTAAAGAGGCAAAAAAAGAAAAACTCGTTGTTGTGTGCCACTCAGAAGATAAATCTCTTTCCGGACAAGGTGTAGTTAACTTTGGCTTTACCTCTACAAGGCTGGGCCTGAAGGGGATTTCAAAAGAGTCTGAATATAAGAGGGTAGGCCGGGATATAAAGCTTGCGGAAGAATCTGGAGCAGCTGTACACATTGCTCATGTGAGTTGCGCTGAATCAGTCGAGATTATAAGAAAAGCAAAGAAAAATGGAATCAAGGTAACAGCGGAAACAGCTCCGCATTATTTTAGTTTAAACGAAGAAGATCTATTGGGTTATAATACAAATATGAAAATCAATCCGCCTTTACGGACAAAAGACGATGTTTTGTCTATAATAGAGGGTTTAAAAGATGGGACAATCGATGCTATTGCCTCTGACCATGCGCCTCATACTGAAAGTGAAAAAGAAATAGAGTTTGAATATGCAGAATTCGGAAGCATAGGCTTGGAAACAGAGCTTGCCGTGAGCATCACTGAGATTATAGGCAAAAGCTTATTAACCTGGGGTGGGCTCGTAGAAAAAATTTCTTTAAATCCTGCTAAAATTCTGGGTATAGATAAAGGAACTCTGGGTTCTGGCAAAGATGCTGATATAATTATTGTATCACCTGAAAAGGAATGGGTTGTCAGAAAAGAATACCTTGTGTCCAAGTCTAAAAATTCTGCGTTTATTGGGAGAAAACTTAGAGGTATAGTTGAATATACTATATGCAAAGGTAATATTGTATACAAGAGTAATTAAAATTGCGTCCCGATTGTAATCGGGACGCAATTAAGGTGGTTAAGTGAAATTTGCAGCTGATCTCCACATACATTCCAAATATAGTCGTGCCACAAGCCCTAATATGAATATAAAAACGCTTTCGGAATTTGCAAAGCTTAAGGGCGTATTTCTTCTGGGCACAGGAGATTTTACGCATTATCAATGGCTGAAAGAATTAAAAAATATTCTGAAGGATTCAGGAAACGGTTTGTTTGAATATAATGGCGTGAATTTTATGCTAACAGGAGAAATATCTAGCATATATTCTAAAAATGGCAAGGTCAGGAAAATTCATAGCGTTATTTTTGCGCCAAGCTTTGATATTGCCGATAAAATAAACACAGCGCTTTCAGGTTATGGAAATATTGCATATGACGGGAGGCCTATTATAGGTATTGATGTAAAACTCCTGGCAGAGGTTTTGTTTGGGATCAGTAAGGATATTTTTCTGGTGCCAGGACATATCTGGACTCCATGGTTTTCGATTTTTGGCTCCAAGTCAGGTTTTGATTCAATAGAGGAATGCTTTGAAGAATACGCTAAAGATATATATGCTCTAGAAACAGGGCTTTCTTCAGATCCTGGCATGAACTGGCAATGGAGTAAATTGGACAGATTTAGCCTCATATCTAATTCTGATTCTCACAGTCCGCAAAAAATAGGCAGAGAGGCGAATGTTTTTGATACTGAGATGAGCTACAAAGCTGTCACGGACGCTTTGAAGAAAAAAGATAAAAAGAAATTTCTTTATACAATTGAATATTTTCCAGAAGAGGGCAAATATCATTATGACGGACACAGGGTTTGCGGCATACGTTTTAGCCCTGAAGAAACAAAGAAAAATAAAAATATCTGCCCTGTTTGCGGAAAACCGGTTACAATAGGAGTGATGAATAGGGTTAGTGAGCTAGCGGACAGGCCGGCTGGTTTTGTGCCGGAAAACAGCATACCTTTTAAGAGGATGGTGCCTTTGTCAGAAATAATAGCCGATGTAGTAGGCGTAGGAGAGGCTTCCAAGGCAGTCGCCGCAGAATATAGTGCAATAGTCCCGCACTTTGGTACAGAGCTTGAAGTCCTGACAGAAGTTAGCGAAGACAAACTTTTAAAAGAACTGCCAGAGGGAATTGCAAAAGCAATTATAAATGTCAGGAAAGGCAATATAAATATTCTGCCTGGCTTTGATGGAGAATACGGTACAATAGAAATATTAAAAGAGAAAGAGCTGCAACTGAAAAGCAGTTAAATTACGGTAACCTACGCGGTAACCGCGTAGGTTAAGGTGGTTAAATGAAAGATATTAGAGCAAAAATTTTATCAAATAAAAAAATTCGCCATACTTATTATAAAATGGTCCTTGATGCGCCTTATATTGCAAGGACAGCAAAACCAGGGCAGTTTGTGCAGATAAAATGCAGCGATTCTTTAGAGCCGTTTTTAAGAAGGCCGTTCAGCATACATAGGGTTAATGGCAATATAGAGATTTTGTATGAGACAGTCGGAAAGAGCACAGAAATTTTATCCAGGAAAAAAGAAGGGGATTTTTTATATATATTAGGACCTTTGGGAAATGGTTTTTCTCTGACTTATGATTCGCACCCGAGTGAGACGAGAGGTTCGAAGTTGAACCTTGAGCCTAGAGCAATTATAATAGCCGGAGGAGTAGGTGTTGCGCCACTCGTATACCTTGCTGAAGAGTTGGCAAAAAAACATATAAAGACAATTGTATTAATAGGCGCGAAAACAAAAGATTTGATTTTATGCGAGAAAGATTTTAAAAAAACCGCCCATGAAGTTTATGTATCTACCGATGACGGCACTTACGGCTCGCAGGGTTTTGTGTCTAAGCTATTTCATAAAATTTTGAAAACAGTAGAAAGCCGATTTGACACGGTTGTTTACGTTTGCGGGCCGCAAGGCATGCTCAGGTGCATTGCTGAGATATGCCAGGAGCGGAATTTTGAATGCCAGGTATCTTTGGAAGAAAAAATGGCCTGCGGAATTGGCGTATGCCTTGGGTGCGTAGTTAAAACAAAAACAGGCAATAAACTTGCCTGCAAAGACGGCCCAGTCTTTGACTCCAGCGAACTTCTATGGTAAAACTTGACATTTTGACAATGTCACTTTTGTCAAGTTTTTGAGAATCATGATGAATATTAAGATAGGAAAGATTAAACTAAAAAATCCGGTAATGGTAGCTTCCGGAACATTCGGGTATGCTCAGGAGTTTGAAAAATTAGTTAATCTAAAAGACATAGGCGCGATCATTACAAAGACAATTACATTGAATCCCAAAGTTGGAAATCCAATGCCAAGGATATGCGAAACCTCGGGAGGTATGCTCAATGCAATAGGCCTTCAGAATGAAGGTATAGATAATTTTATAAAAGAAAAAATGCCGTATCTTTCTAAGATAGGTACGCCTATTATTGTAAGTATATCAGGAAACAATATAGATGAGTTTTTTATTCTCGCAAGGCGACTTGATAAGATAAAAAGCATAAGCGGCCTGGAGTTAAATATATCATGTCCAAATATAAGGGGTGAGGGGTGGAGCGTTAAGGGAGGAGGATTGGTGGCGCAGGACAGCAAAGCAACATATGAAGTTGTAAAAGCTGTTAGAAAAATAACCGACAAAACTATTATTACAAAGCTTTCTCCAAATGTAACTGATATAGTTGAGATTGCTAAAGCATCGGAGAATGCTGGTTCGGATGCAGTGAGCCTGGTAAATACATTTTTGGGGATGGCCATAGATATAAATACAAGAAAACCTAGGTTAGGAAATATTACTGGAGGTTTAAGCGGACCTTGCATAAAACCAATAGCACTGAGAATGGTTTATGAGGTCTCGAAGAATATTAATATCCCTGTTATAGGTGTAGGTGGTATAATGAACGCCTATGACGCTATTGAATTTATGCTGGCTGGCGCTATGGCTATACAGGTAGGTACTGCTAACTTTATAGAGCCAGGCGTTTGCGGAAAAATAGTAAAAGGTATAGAAGATTATTTGAAAAAACATAAAATAGAGAAAATCGAAGATATTGTAGGTAATTTGGATATTAAAGGCAAAGGCGCGGAATAGGCAGGTTTTAACCTGCCTATTCCGCGCCTTTGCTACAAATTTGTAGGGCAGACTTTAGTCTGCCAAAAACAAATGATAAACGACAAAGTTATTGTAGCGTTGGATGTGAATACACTGAAGGAAGAAGATAGGCTTTTGGATATTTTAAGCGAGCATGTGCAAGTTTTTAAGATAGGCATAGAGTTATTCTATTCTTGTGGTGTAAAATCAATCGAACTTGTCAAAAAATACGACAAAGATATTTTTCTGGACCTGAAATTTCACGATATTCCTAACACAGTTTATGCAGCTAGCAAGTTAGCTGCTAAGTTAGGCGTATTTATGTTTAATGTCCATGCTTCAGGTGGAATAGACATGATGAAAAAGGCGGTTGAAGGGGCGGAGGAAGAAAGCGAAAAATTAGGCGTAGCAAGGCCTAATATTCTCGGAGTGACAGTGCTGACAAGTCTGGATTCAGAAGCTTTAAAGAAAACAGGTATAAATAAATCGCCGGAAGAACAGGTGTTGAATTTAGCTAGATTGGCTAAAGAGGCTGGCTTAGACGGTTTGGTGGCGTCTCCTGAAGAAATAGTTTCGATAAGAAAAAATATAGGAAAAGATTTTTTAATAGTGACTCCTGGTGTAAGGCCTGAAGAAAGCGAAGCGGGTGACCAGAAAAGAGTGTCTACTCCAAAAGAAGCGTTTGAAAGAGGCGCAGATTATATTGTAATAGGAAGACCTGTTACAAAAGCAAAAGACCCTTTAAAGGTGCGTCAATCAATTTAAATGTTATCATAATCTTGACAAAACTTACATTGTCAGAATGTCAAGATTATGGCGAAAAAAAAAGGGGGGGGTAAAAGAGGTGGAGATTTTGGAGTTATTTAAGGAGACAGGGGCTCTTTTAAGCGGGCATTTCAGGCTTTCGAG
>JAPLMC010000096.1 GCA_026387215.1 Candidatus Omnitrophota bacterium | reverse complement strand
TCCATTATGGCGTATCTCATAGAAAGCCAGTCTTTATCCACATTCTTATGCCACCAGTCTTTCACGTCATCGATATATTCAGAATAACTGTCTATCCAGCTGATGGACGGATAATGCCTTGCGTTCGCCAGATCTCTATCAAGCGCCCAGAAACAGCGTATAAATCTTTTTGTATGTGACGTAACAGGTTCTGAAAAATCTCCTCCGGGAGGAGAAACAGAAGCAATGACCGTAATGGAACCATTGTCGTTATTCAAAGTTTTAATACGACCTGCCCTTTCATAAAACTCCGCTAGCCTGGACGGAAGATACGCGGGAAATCCTTCTTCCATAGGCATTTCTTCCAGCCTGCCTGAAAGCTCTCTAAGAGCCTCTGCCCATCTTGAAGTAGAGTCCGCCATAAGCGCTACATCATATCCCATATCCCTGTAATACTCGGCAAGCGTGATTCCTGTATATATACTGGCTTCTCTTGCCGCAACAGGCATATTGGATGTATTTGCTATAAATATCGTCCTTTCCATAATAGGCCTTTTGGTTGCGGGATCTATAAGTTTAGGGAAATTAAGAAGGATGTCTGTCATTTCATTCCCTCTTTCACCGCAACCCACATATATCACTATATCAGCATTACTCCACTTGGCTATCTGGTGCTGAACAACAGTTTTGCCTGTGCCAAATCCTCCTGGGATAACAACGCACCCGCCTTTACCTACAGGAAACAATGTATCTATTACTCTCTGGCCTGTGATGAGAGGCTCGTTCACAGGAAGCCTTTCTCCGTAAGGCCTGGGGCGTCTGACAGGCCACTTTTGATACATTAAAATATCTTTTTCAGAATCCTTTTCTATTAATACCGCGATTTTTTCTTCTAAAGAATATTCGCCTTCATTTGCAATCCATTTAATCTTTCCATTAGCATCCGGCGGAACTAAAATCTTGTGTTTTATCAAATGGGTTTCCTGAACTACTCCTATAACTTCTCCCCGCTTTATATAATCGCCTTCTTTTTTCAAAGGCGAGAAATGCCATTTCTTCTTCCTGTCCAGGGCAGTGACATGAACGCCTCTATTTATATAAAAGCCTTCTTTTTCTTTTAATATCTCAAGTGGCCGCTGTATTCCGTCGTAGATATTTCCCAGTAGCCCGGGCCCTAATTCAACGTATAAAGGAAACCCCTGCGTATAAATAGGGTCTCCTGCTTTAAGCGATGTAGTATCTTCGTAAACCTGGATATACGCTTTATCGTCTTTTAATCTTACAACTTCTCCGACAAGATGCTCCTCGCCCACCTCCACCATATCCAGCATCCTTAAAAAAGACACCTCTTCCGCTTCAACAACAGGCCCCATTACCCTATATACCTTGCCGCAAGCCTTTAACATTTGAACTTCTCCTTAAACAAGTATTGATGAATCCTGAGTAGCCCTATTTCTTTCCATCAGGCTGCGAGGAATAGAATACTCCCTTCAATAAATCCATATATATATCATCATGCATCCTTTTAAACCTAGCGGAAAACGTATTATCGTAAATAAGCCTAGAATCCTTTGACTGCACAATTACACCTATATCTTTAAAATCACATTTTTTAAATTCAAGCGTAGCGCCTTTTATATTTTTTATAAAATCTTCTTTTATTATTTTTTCATCGAGCGCTGAATACATGACGTCAACTTCTCCTTCTCCTATAACCTCAACACCTTTTGATATGGCTTTTTCCAGAAACACTTTATAACCCGGGTCTTTTCTGAATTCCACAGCTACCTCTCTTACTTTTTCAAGCACTGTTTCTACAAATCTGCCCTTTTCTTCCAGAAAAAGTTTTTTCTTTTCAAGATTCAAAGTAGAAAATATTTTTTGTTTCATCTTCTCTGTTTCGATATTATTTTTTCTAAAGGCTTCTTTCTTTTTATTTTCCGCCTCCTGGTTCGCCTCTTCCAAAATCTTGGATTTTTCTTTTCTGGCGTTTGCAAGAATAGAATCAGCCTGGGCTGTAGCGTCCTCTACTATCTTTCTGCATATTTCTCCCGCATCTTCTATCCTTGCCTTTGAATAAAGATATTTGTCCATCAAACGCTCACTCCTATTATATCCTTAAGATAATCGCCTACGCTTCTTCTCTTAGCAGACCCTCCTCTTGAGGGAAGTTCAAGTATGAGGGGTTTCTGATTCTTGTACATAAGATTATCCAACTCCTGCCTCAGGAATAGTGCTGCTTTTTCAGTTACCAGAATTATCCCTGCTTCTTCTGTTGCCAAGGCCACCTTTAAAGCCTCTAAGGCATTCGAACGACTGACAACCTCTCTCGTCTCCACGCCGGCTAGCCTGAAACCAAGGCTTGATTCTTTATCAGCAATACAAAAGAAAGTCATATTAAACTACTTTCATTGACCTGTCAGATTGACCAGGTAGTATATTATATTTTCCCCAATATCATTATAGCTATAATCAACCCATATATCGCAATACCTTCTGCAAGCCCTACATATATCAGCGCTTTTCCAGCCATCTCTGGTTTCTCGCTTATCGCACCTACTGCTGCCGCTCCTACGTGCGCCACTGCAATGCCTGCCGCAATCGCGCTAAGGCCTGTTGCAAGCGATGCTGATAAAAACGCCCATCCTACTATTGTAGGATCAGTTGCAGCCTGCTGCGCCTGCGCCCAAGCAGAACCGCAAAAAGAAACAAATAGAAAAAATACACTGAGCTTTACAATGCGCCACGACCACTTCACTATACGCTCCATGCCCACCTCCTAAATTTTAACCGGTTTATATGTTTCTTTGCCTGCCATAAAAAATTTTGAGAAAAACTCGTAGTAGTTCAGCCTCAAGGATTGTATGGTCACCACAAGCCCTTCTAGAAAAATTATAAGCATATTTCCTAAAATAACAACTAAAAAAGATAAAACCGCGCCACCCGCGTCATTTACAATCCGCGAAAGCTCGAATATAGCGATGAACAACCCTGCGTGCGCCAAGGCAAATGCGGCTATACGTATAAAGGATACCGTGTTCGCCAGGTAGCTCATGCCTACTTCCAGGATATCTATGGTGCTCTCCATTAACGCCACCAAAATATTGTGTTTTGTTTTTTTAAAAATAGCTTCTATAAAAGGCTTCAGAAAAAGCAGGATAACCCCTGCCGATATGATAGCGAAATAAACATTTACACCCTGGGTTTTAGCCATAGCCATTTTAGTAAAAAGCCCTATCCCCGCCCAGTAGATAATTCCGCCTATGAGGCCCGATTTGTCAAAAAGCGCTTTCAGGTAATCCTTATCCCTCATGGCGTTTATTATATTTATCAGTATGCCAAGGCTTATAAAACCCATGCCGAACATTACGCTTACCGTAAATATCTCCATGATATTTTCTATGGGCTTTATCCATAAAGAGCGGAACTCCATACCGAAAAAACTTCCGTAAAGCACGCCGAATATAATAGAGCTTATCCCGCAGTAAAGCAAAAGCGCGGATGCCTGCTTAATCTTTTCATTTTTACTCATTTTCAAAAATATGCTCCCCAGTGCCAATACAAGCCCATGTCCTATGTCCCCGAACATAGCACCAAACATGACTAGAAAGCTTATCGCAACAAATATTGTAGGATCAATTGTTCCATACCGCGGTATGCCGTAAGAATCTATTAATAACTCAAACGGCTTGAAAAACGCATTATGCTTAAGCTTAACTGGTATTTCTTCTTTTGGTATGTCTACTTCTCCCGCATCCTTAGATTCGATGTAAGATCTTTTATCTATTATTTTTATCTCTCTGATGACGCTTTCTCTTTCTTCCTTTGGGACCCAGCCTGAAAGAAGAACAGTTTTATCTGTTATGCACAAATACTTTTTTGCCTCTAAAAGAGCTTTTTTAAGCTTTATCAGAGATTGTATATTAGACAAATCATCTCTCCGACTCTCCCCTATTGTTTTTACCTGGTTTTGCATATTCTGGAGTTTCTTTTTTATACCGTCTATCTCCTCGGATAATTTGCCTTCCACATCTTTGGAAATATCTTCCGTATGCTTCGGAAATTCCATCTTTTCCCAGGATATGTCTTTTAAAACCCTGTCTACAAAAACTCTGTCACGGCGCAGACCTATAAATAAAGCTGTTATCTTGTCGCCTTCTTTTTTAAAAGGATAAAATATATAAGGAATATCCTTCAGGCTTCTTTCTAAAACCGAGATATTCTTCTCTACCACCTTGCCTATCGTCACCTCTAAAAAACTATACACCGATTCTCTTTTTAAAGAAAATAGCGGGTAAGATTTCAGCTGTAAAAATATAGAGTTTTTATTTTGCAGTTCGGATTCCAGTTCCTCTTTCTGAACAAAAAAACGGGCTGCATCATCTTCAACTCCGGTAAGTATTTTTTTGATATCATCGCTAGAAAAAGTCTTTATATCCTTTACCGGCGAAAAAGAAATACCAAGTTTTCTTAAATTATCCCTTAATCTAGCGTCTAGCTCATCCCACTCTACATATTCCTTGTCTATCTCATAAGGAGACAGATCTCTCAGCTCGTCCTCTATATGGCGTATGTCAACCGGATGAAATATCCCGAGTTTTAAAAGACGGTAGGTTATATCCTCTGTCTTTTCTTTTAAAACAACTATGCTCATTAATTCCATGCTTGATGCGGTCAACATATATTTAATAGGTTGTTTGTCTCGTCCCTTTTCCAGCCAAGATTCTTGGCGTATAAAAGAGAAACAATATTCTTTGTTTCATTTCTTTTTAACACCACATACCCAAGGATCGCGCCTATTGTAAAAGGATATCCAGAGAGAGCTCTCTTGACTTCTTTTAACAATATCTCGTGAAGAAAATTTTCTATAAAGGACATATTTTCTTCTATAAGTTCTCTGATCTTGGCGTATGGGCCAAGTGCTACGCTATCCACGATCTTTGCAAGCCCGTCAGTTGTATAAAGACTCGCAACGTTCTCTTTATTAATCCTCGCTCCGCCTGGAATCATCCATTCCAGGATATCTCCGGCTGCCAAGCTATAATATTTCCTCATCCGGATGAGCCAGTTTATATTTTCAGTATCTATCTCTATGCCTATGACACTTTTGGCTATCTCCTGGTCTCTAGGAGAAAGTAATTTTATGCAGGAAAAAATCCTCTGGCAATAATCAATATCCAGGCTGGCCTCCAGATAAAAAGTAGCCCCTTTTTCTTTGAATTTATTCCGAGCGCTTAAAATAGGTTTTCTGTAAGGCGTATCTTCCAAAAGAAGTATTATTTCTTCTATATTTGGAGCGTATATGATTTTTTTGTAATCTATATCAAAAATTATTTTCTCTCCTAAAATAAAATCATCTATGTTAACCGCTATTTTCTTATTCCATATCCTTAATGCTGCCTTTAGTTGTTCAAGCTCGTACTTTTCTATAAAAAGGCTCATGAGCTCTTTTTCTGTTTTTCCAGGAGCGGATCTGCATATCCTTCTGTATATATCCAGGTCATTTTTTATGAACAGCTTTTCAACAATCCTGAGATCCGTGATTTCTTTAGGGGCACTTTCTATCGCGTTTTTATAATATGGCGATTCTTTTAATAGTTCCATGGTTTTATAAACATCTTCCGCCTCCAGCATCCTAGAAAATAAATCAGGGCTTATAAGAAATGATATCATAGCCCTTATCTTAGCGTTAATAAAAGAATATGTAGCAAGTTCTCGCATAGCTAATCTTCTATGGTTATTATACGGGAAAAAACTTTTTTGGAAATCTCAGAGATGTCTTTGTCCTTTTTCTCTTTGATGGCAAGGGTTTCTTTCCTGACTTCTTCAAGGACATTTTCTTTTTCCGACATAAATCTTTTTTCTGATTCCTGTTTTTCTCTATAATTGAGATTATCTGTTTCTATTGCCGAACGGTTTATTATATCTTCTTTTTCTTTTTTAGCGTCTCTCACAATGCGATCCGCTTCTTCTTTTGCATCCTGAAGTATTTTACCGGCTCTTTCTTCTTCCTTGAGAATTTTTTCAATAGCGTCTTTCATAACTTAACGGCTCCCTGGTTTTGTTATTGTTCTTCCTTCTTTGCATAAAATGCAATCTTCCGGCTTATAGGCTGGAAAATCAAGTCTAACTAGACTTTTTAATTTTACACCAAAATCCGGGATTTTTCCACTTCTATCTACTATACATCCCACGCCTATTACCTTG
>JAPLMC010000016.1:4833-6589 GCA_026387215.1 Candidatus Omnitrophota bacterium | reverse complement strand
CTATGGACGTCTGATCATTATTCCAGATAAGCTCTCCCATATCCCAGGTCATTGCAACATCCCAACTAATAGCATCTTTTCCTTTCTGCAACGTATCTGGATTTGTACCCGAATCCCAGTGCCAGTAATCAGTCAAGTATCTGTCTGCCCCGATTGAAATACTTGGAAGAATAGCTTTTTTGTCTGCGGAATTTCTCCATTCTTTTATCTTGTCAGGGTGCACTTCTGCGTATTTAATAGCTGCTTCTTGCACATTATTAATAGTAGGCTCGTTTTCAAAATTTTTTAAAATATCTCTTTTCTGGTTTTCAAGATTACTGCCAGAGAACAGTTCGATTACTGCATTTTGCTTGCGCTTATACAAGCCTTTCTTTGTCGCAACCCAGATATTCCCATCAGAATCTACTGCCATAGAGCTTGCTTCTTTAGTAGCCATACCCTTATATAAATTTTGCCATAATTTATCTTTATCTGAAAAAACAAAAATTCCTTTATCTGTTATCGCGTATAAGACATCGCTGAATAAAATACGTTTTACGCGCAAAGATATGAGTCCTGCATCAATAAAATTCTTCCATGTTTCGCCTTTATCTTCGCTTGTAAAGATTCCGAAATCAGTCGCAAGAAATATAGTATCTTTATGAATAGCTAAGCTATTTACTGGTTTTACTGCCTGTATCAACTCATCTGAAGCGTCTGCATCGCGCTCAGTATCTTCCCTAGATGTCACAAATGTCCTTTTCCAGCCAGCGCCTGAACTTTTGTAAACGCCTTTTTCTGTTACAATAAATATTAAATCATCCAAAAACTCAATCCATTTTAAACCAAAACCAGCTCCTCCCATGTTATCCTTGGTCCACTCTAGGCCATTATCATCGCTTATAAAAAGGCCAGCGCCTGTAGCAAGATATATTCTCTTATCTTTTGAAAATGCAATATGCGCTACATTGTTTTCTTTTTCCCCAACGCCTTTAAATATCTTTTTCCAGTTTAACTTGCCGTCATTACTTGTAAATACGCTATTTTTTGTGCAGACGAAAACGCCTCGTTCAAAAACCCTGATAAAGTTAATTGCATCATCGTTTACCTGGCTAGAAAATACTGACAACCAGGTATTGCCGTTATCATCTGTTCGGTATAAGGTTTTTGCGCCAGCTACATAAATAACACCTTTGTTATCATAATCTATACTAATATCTTTTAAATCAGAGTCCTTAATGCCAGACGCCAAATCCCATATATCATCGCAAAAAATATAACCGGTGAAATTAAAAATAAATATAGCGGTTATTAATAGGAGTAAGCAATGCTTCAAGGCGCACCTCCTTAGTTATGATGAGAACGAAATAATATTTTGCGGGTAATAATAAGATAGGTTTAGTATACTACTCGAATAGAAAAAGAATCAAGAAGAAATAGTTCATATAATTATGACTGATAGGCACTCACTTGCAGGATATATTTTTATTTAAAAATAAATCAGGCTTTTGGCTTTTTTAATAAAGAAATAACGCCTTGTGTTATCAAAAGCGCACATATTATGAGGGCAATTATAGACTTTGGCCCTATATAATTTTTCGCTTTTCCAACGATTATATCAAATGTTGATATAAATATTGCGCCTACAACGCCAAGTATGATAAACACCAAGCCTTTTGTTTTCATCTTCTCATCCTCCCAAATTCGCCAAAGGCGAATTTGATCCCGAGCCCTTCGCTGCATTATTTTTACTTGCTAGCAACTCGGGACGAGGGAT
>JAPLMC010000016.1:0-4785 GCA_026387215.1 Candidatus Omnitrophota bacterium | reverse complement strand
TTTATCCCAAGGCGTCCTTATTTCCACTCTATTGGCCAAGGAAACCTTTTTTAATATTACCTCTCTTTTCTATAAAAATCAAGAAAATTATAACTTATATTTCATACTAATTATAACTCATTATAATACATAATGTTACAAGTCACTTTAAATTTGAATTATGACCTTAAATATGGTATAGTTATAGTAGAAGGAGGGCAAGATGTTTAAGTTAGCTATTATCTTAGCAGCGGGCTTTATTATAATACCTATCTACGCATACGCAGGCTCAGGCCTTGCAACAGGTGCAATATCTTGCTCTTTTTCTGAATGGGTTAACATTCAGCCCAGCAACAAGCCAATTGATGAAAATACGGAAAAAATAATTTTGAGAGATCAGTGGGAAAGAAATATTGGAATAGATATTTTCTATCCTTATTTTAAAGCAAAAGAATTGGAATTAAAGGTGGGAGAAAAAACAAGCGTGAGAATTTTAAAGTTAAAAGGCAAACCAGAATTCAAAAGCAACGAAGCGAAATATATATTCAGTATAAAATTTTAATTCCTATCGCTATTTTTTAAAAAGCCCCATCAATTCAGCTTTGGCTAGGATATGGCCAACCATAGTTTTTTCTAATTCAATTTTAGTAATGCCTTCTTCTAAATCAAGCTCTGTATCTAAGGCATACAATTTAAAAAAGTAACGGTGGATTCCAGAAGGAGGGCATGGGCCTCCATAATCAAGCCTGCTAAAATCATTCATACCCTGTTTTCCTGGAACAGAATTCTCTTTTATGCTTGAAACGACAGATATGTTAAAAACTACCCAGTGAACCCATGTACCCATAGGCGCATCAGGGTCATCAAATATCAGCGCAAGGCTTTTTGTGTCCGCAGGAGTATTTTCTATTATTAAAGCAGGGTTTACGTTCTCTCCACTACAGGTAAACCTTCTAGGTATATATTCGTTATTTTTAAATTCAGGACTTTTTAATTCCATAGCCAGAGCCTTACCTTCTATTATTGCCATCTGAACTGCCATAAGAAAAATCCCAAGGAAAACAATAATTTTTCTCATACTGTCATCTTATGTTCTATCTGCTTTTAAAAAGCTTCTGCAAAAGTTTCTGGCCTTTTGACTCAATTAATTTCTGTAATACATAGTTAAGGTTGGGCATTACAGATATGTTTGGAATTTTTCCTTTTATATCAAGCGGCATTGTTATTAATCCGCTATCATCCGCGAGATACTCAAGCTCAGACACTGCGCCAATGAATGCTCCTGAAAGATCCTTTGGTATAAAAAAATTCGAACTGATGTCAAGGCTTTGATCCGCTATGCCAACAGAGCCTTTGCTTGTCAGATAAAAAGCATCTGATTCCACTAAAAGCTTGTCAAAATAAATTCTACCATCTCTTATTTCAAAATCTGCATCCATGGGCTTGAATGCGGTATAATTCTGCTCCAAAAGCTTGCTGTATCTTTCAGGCAGTTTATCTTTTAATTCCTGGACAAGATCCGGCAACATATTCAGCTTATCCAATGCCATGCTTAAAATATTCATATTTTCCAGAACCGCATTGTTCGCTTTCATCCTTCCTTTTGCGCTTAATGTCTTTAACATATCATCCTGCGACAGACTGTTGATTAAAATATCCACTTTTAAATCAAGTGCGCATCTAAAATTAGTGCCAGAGCCGGTATTTATGCTAAGATCCGGGATGGATAATCTTTGAATCTTAATATCCTTTTTTAAAAGCGGCAGAATTTTTACGCTGGCATTCAAGCTTTTTATCTTCAGCAGAGAATCGCTCCACGTTTTATCCCTGTCTTTTATAACAACGCCTTTTACCTCAATGCCCAGACCACGCCACAGACTAAGAGATATACTATCTATAGTTCTTGTAGCGATTGGCGTCAAAAGTAAGCACGAATAAGGCCACTAGGGCAGCTAGCAATATGAAAATAATAATTACTGCTATAAAAAATTTTTTCATGTTGATTAGAACCCTATTTTCCAGCCCATATTTAAACTTACGTCAGGGCTTGCGGCAGAGTTAATGTTTTCAGTAAAAGCAAAATGCCATGATACGTTTTGCTTTTCTTTCCAAAAATAATTAAATCCAAGGCCTACGTCAAATGCATCTTCATCCAAGGCATTTGTCCCGCTATCCGGATAAGGCGTTGTGTTTCCAGTAGCCTGCATTACCAAAGAAAATCTTTGCGTTAAAAGATATTCTAGTCCTATAATCCCGGAAACTATATTTTGTTTTAAATCTAAAACGCTAAAAAAATCAGGTTTTTCTATAATTACAAAATTATATTCGGCATATACTGTTATCTTTTTAGAGAATGCCTTATCTAAAAGCAAGCTAAGCCCATAATCTAATTCCCCGCTCCCAAGTAAAGACCTCTTCTCTCCTGTTGGCAATTTAACCGCTGCCCTTAAAGACACATTAGGCCAAAAACTGTACCTGTTTTCTTCTAAAATTTGGTATTTTGCCTTTAATACAACATCGCCTAATCCATTCGAAGCATTGGTTCTTTTTATTAAATCCTGACTATTATAAATAAATGAATAATTGAAATTATAAGATCCCTGTCGTGCCCTAGAACGCGGGGTTGTCGCTCCTACAGTATCTTCAAATCCCTCGACAAACCCATCAAGATACCCACGCGATAAACTTAGATAAGGCACTTCCAGTCCAACTTCTGCGTTTTCGCAAATTCCGTATTTTAAATCCAGCGTAAACCTAGAAATTTCTGCGTCAATATCTATCTTATAAAGCGAAGAAGCGGGAGTAAAACAGCTAACCGTTACATTTGAAACAGTGTAGTCTGTATTTATGTAAAATTTACCCTGTTCTACAACGCTTGCTTTATCAGGTTCCATCTGCAAATAGATAAGATATAGCGGCATCTGGTTGCGTATAGGAATAGGGCCTGCCCTGTACTCGAGCGAAGCCAGTGGTCCAGTATCTATTTTTGCAAAGGTATTGGTTGCACAACATAACAAAAAACATAGAATTATCATACCCTGCATCTTATATTTTCCCAATTTTTCACCTCTCTTCTATTGAAAAAACTGTTTTTTATGGTATACTTATTATAGCCGATAAGGGCAAACCCTGAGAAATCAGGGGGCGCAAAGCCTACGGGCCTAAGTTGTTCTGACAAGCCGTAACCCAATAAAATTATAAGGGTTAGTTAGGCAGTCAGTAATAATATGGCGGCTGGGTTGCCAAGCGATGAAAAGCCGAAGCTATAAGCCTTTATCGGCTTTTTCTTTTTTTAGTATCCTGTCAAATATCTCTGTAAATTCACTTTCCAAAACAAACGAAGGCGTTATAACGCAGCCTGTAAGGTTTTTTATCTTAGCCACGGTTTCCATATTCTTAGGGTCAAGCATCGCTAAAAGCAATACATTTTTATCTTTTCTCACAGGTAAAACACCGTAATGTTTCATTACATCAAGAGATACTTTAGCTATTATTTCTTTCAGTTCTCCATTTTCACTTAAGTTTCTAATATCAAAATGCGGGACATTAAATTGAGATTCCAGAGCCCTTGCGATATCGCCAGAACTAGCCATACCAAGACCTATAATGCTTTGGCCTATCTTCTGGCCTGTGGTCCAGTGTTTGTTAAGCGCTATTTCAAGCTGTTCAAGCGTAATTATTTGCGACTCAAGTAATATTTGACCAAGCGGCTTATGCTTGAATCTTTCTTCTTTATTTACGATTGTCTTTTCTTCCATATCAAGGTTACCAATAAACACATTCTTTTCAATCTGCCTGCGGTTCACAAGAAAATTACTACCTGGCAATGTTTTTAAATAACTTTTTATCTCTGTAATCGTCTCCATTAGTTCCACCATATTTTTTATAGGGAAATGCTTATTATTTGCTATGGCTACGGAAATGCTCATAAGAGGCATGTTTACTACATTTCCACGACGGTCTTTGGAAACTACATAAGTCCTATCCCTATCCTCTCTTGAATAATGAAAATGCATGGCTCTGTTAAAAGCAAGTATCGACTCGGACGCAATCAGTCTATCTTTGTCAGGCGTTGTAACCACTACAAAATCATCGCCCCCTATATGGCCTACAAAATCACATGCATTGCCATATCTTTTTACTGTGGTAGCTATAATATAAGCGACATGCCTTATAACGCTATCGCCTTTCATATAACCATATTTATCATTAAATGACTTAAAATTATCTATGTCATAATACGCAACTGAAAAAAGCTTTTTCTCTTCCATTCTGGAATGTATGGCCTTTTCTATCTGCTTATTTCCCGGGAGTTTTGTGAGAGCGTTTGCGTAAAGCTGGTGGCTAGTCCTGCGCAAAGCAAGCTCCATACGAACTTCTAGATCTATAGGGTCAGGGGGATTTGCGATATAATCATCTACGCCCTGTTCTATTTCCAACATCTTTTTTCTTATCTGCTTCTTGTCTATAAGGATTATGACAGGGATATGCGCGGTAAGAAAATCTTCTTTTAGGATTTTAGATACTTTTAAACCGTCAACATCAGGCAGATTCCAGGCTATTATAATAATATCCGGCTGCTCCCGCCTTACTGCATCCAATACAGCTGAGCCCTTAGCGATAATAACTGTATCGTAATCCCACGCTTTTAGAAGGTATTGTATTATTTCAGCAATACCTTCTTCATGCTCAGCTAATAATACTTTCCTTTTACCAATATTCATTTGTATTTTATTATATCCCAAAACCACATCTCGGTCAACAAATAGATGGCACCACCTTAACCTACGAGGTTACCTCGTAGGT
>JAPLMC010000063.1 GCA_026387215.1 Candidatus Omnitrophota bacterium | reverse complement strand
CTATAAATTCACCTGAAATCCAAACTATGGTAAATAAAAAGCTAGGCAATGCCTTCTGTGGCCCTATTGAAATAGTAATTGAAGGCATCTGCTCCAATTGTAAAAAGGAGAAAAAATGATATCTCATTACAAAAATCCATCGGTTAATTTGCAAAAGCACATTTTTATTCTTTCCGCTGCGCTGGTATTTATATCATTATTTTTATTAACAACCTGGCAGAAAGAAACCCTGGCTACCAGTAATAAACCTTGTTGCCTTAAAGGGTATATTTGCAAAACCATATCTGGCATTGCCAGATAAATATTTTTTTTAATCATTAATGCAACTAAGTTGCATTAAATAAAGGAGTATAACTAATGAAAAAAAATATTTCGTTCTTATCTCTGATAAGTATTGGCCTCGTGATTTGTGTAAGCGCGCCTGTTATAGCAAAAGAAAATAATAAAAATGAAGAAGATGTTTTTTTAGAAAAAATAATAGTTACTGACAGGGACTATTATGTGGATCCTGTCTATTATCCGCTAGCTGTTCCAGCGAGTGAAGAAAGTACTACATCTATTATAAAATCCGAGGAAATAAAAGCGTCCCATAAAAAAACAGCTGTCGAGGCAGTCGAGAATGTGCCAAGCGTAATCCTGGAAACTCAAGGTAGAAAATATCCTGTAAGAATACGGCTCAGAGGTGAAAGAAATATAAATGTCCTAATAAATGGTTCTTCTCCGGGCCAAGATTACAGAATCCTAGGCGCCCTTCCTTCTTCTATGATAGAAGAGATAGATGTAATTAGAGATTCCAGCTATCTAGCTTATGGTTCGCCTAATACTTCTAGTTCTGCTGGCACGCCAGGCTATGGCGGAGTAGTAAACGTAAAACTCAAGAGGCCGGAAAGAGAACATGGTACTGAAGTAAAACTTGAATACGGCTCTTTTAACAGCTGGGATCAAGGAATAACTACAGCCGGAAAATATAAAGATATAAATTGTCTCCTTAATATAGAACATACCTCTTCGGAAGGACCTAAAGACGAAAACGCGAACAAGGAACTTACTAGCATTACCACTATTTTAAACAAAAAATACGGGGATTATGCTTCCAAAATAGATCTTCTCCTGCATTATGATGAAGGCTTCTTAGGGTTTCAAAAAGCCATGTCATTCAGCACCAGAAAAAATGACATATGGGAATACGACCCTTCCATGAACGCAATGGCAAGTCTGGATATCCTTCATGCGTGGAGCGAGCAATCATCTACAAACCTCACTATGTATCATAACTACCAGCAGGCAACGCTTGTAAGAAATTACGTAAAAGCAGACGATATACAAAATAGAGATATATCAAGCGGTGCAAGTTTAAGACAGACTTTTTTAATACCAAAATTAAATACATTCAGGATTGGCGCACAATTCAACAACTGGTATTGTCCTACAGGAAAACTTTTTTATGAGTATAACCCCCGTGAAGAACGAGATTATGGCATATACAGCCATGACGAAATAAGACTATTACAGGACAAATTGATAATAGACGGCGGAATCAGGTGGGATCAAAAACAAGTTGTGCAAGGGATACATGCTGACGAAAATGCTACAGCTGGCACCAGCCTACCCAAATATTATGACAGATGGCTCTCCCCTACCCTAAATAAGGCCTTAGGCTGCACAGTCTGGCCTTTAAAAAAACATGGATTCACAACAAGATATTCTACTTCCAATCAATCTCCTTCCATATACGCGGATGCCAGCGGAAATTTATTAGATAAACAGGAAGAAACCCGTTATGACATTGGCTATATCGGCAAGTGGTCTGAAAAGATAAACTTTACCATTACAGGGTTTGAAAAAAATATCTCTGGCATGCCAAAATATACAACCACGCCAACTGGCCATTATGATCCTACCTTTATAAAAAGATTCGGAGTTGAGACAGAAATAAAAGGCGCCCTGGCAGAAGGCTTAAATTATTATCTTAATTATTCCCAAATATATTCCAGAGATAGGACTAACGAAAGGCAGGATCCTGCCATCCCACCCTATGTAGTATCTACAGGAGTTGATTATAAACATAAAGAGTGGGCATTTAACGCTACTGTTAAACGCGTATGCGATTACGAAGACAATTCTCTTGTAACAAACAGTCAATATGAAAGGCTTGGCGATTACTGGCAAGGCGATCTAAATGGCAGCTATGAATTCGGATCGAATAACAGAGCTCATACAATCTACGCCGGCATAAGAAATATAGGCGATGTGAGATACCAGACTGTCCCAGGATATAGAGACTTCGGCAGGACAATATATACCGGCTATAAAATGAAATTTTAAATCATAGCTGCATATAAAGCGCACTCATAGATACCCATAGTCAAAAAGTCCTGGTATATTTTATAATAACAGCTATAATAGAAACTATTATAGCTGTTATTTAAGTGGCTGAATAAACTTTACAAAACTGACATTGTCAGAGTGTCAAGATTATGGGTATAAAATTAGAGAATATATCAAAGATATACCAAACGCCGCATAAAAAGGTTGAGATTCTTAAAAATCTGTCTCTTGAAATCCATGACAAAGATATGTTTGTCATATTTGGGCCTTCTGGTATAGGGAAAACTACTCTTTTAAATCTGATAGGCGGAATAGATAAACCCACCTCTGGAAAAGTGCTTATAGACGGAATTGATCTATCCATACTAAAATCTGACGAATTAGCTAAATTGAGAAAAGAAAAAATAGGCTTTATCTTTCAGATGTTTAACTTGCTTTCTAATCTAAAAGCAAAAGACAACATTATCCTTCCTATCCTTTTAGATAAAGACATGGGGAAGAAAATAGCCTGGATTAATGAATTTGCTTCCGAAATAGGCATCAAAGAAAGGTTGGATCATTTGCCACAAGAACTTAGTTCAGGAGAACAGCAAAGAGTGGCAATAATGAGAGCTATTATTAACTCGCCATCCATAATCTTAGCTGATGAACCGACTGCTGATCTAGATGACGCAAACGCTAAAAAGATAATTGATATACTTAAGGGATTAAATCAAAAATATGGCTCCACCGTAGTAATTGCCACCAACGACGAAAAAACTGCTTCAAACTTTCCCATTATCTACCAGATGAAAAAGCCTGTTTCTTGCTAGGCTTTTTTCAAGGGATTAAACTTTTTGAAATTACAAGAAAGGCTTTTAAAACTGGTGAATTTTTTTTCTGAGGGGATAGGCTAATCTTATCTACCTTTACCAGTTGTGGGGATTTTTCCAGCTGGTAAATAAAATCCATCAAATAAGACATTTCTGTTTCTATCTCTATATCTATTTTATATTTAGTATATAAACTCGACTCCTCTGTTGAAAGCGGTTTTATATTTTTAATCAAAACAGAGGTTTTTCTGGCTAGTTCTTCTATTTCACTTGATAGAGCTGCAATCTCCTCTTCGTTAGAAGAAGATTTTTTTAAACTTTGCGCATTTTTATTGTATTCGGCAGTTATTGAATCTTCATTATTCAATATGCGGACTGATTTCTCCAATTCTCCTTCTTGAATCAAAGTCTGTTTATCTAAATTATCCAACACTTTCATAACCGGAGAAAGTATAACCTTGTCAATAAAAACAAAACCAATAACTACAATTGATATATACAATATATACTTTTCACGTTGAGATATTCTGGAAAATAACATGTTAGTATTCCCTCAAAGTCCTTTGTAAAGCAGCGCTTAACGGACATATGATTTCGAATTCAACTGTCTCTTGGCCTTCTACTAAATTTTTAGATACATATTTTGTCTTAACATTGTCAAAATGATCTGATTTTTCCAATTCATTAACAAATTTAAAAACTTCCGCCATTACTTTTGAAGAACCGCGTAGGGTTACGCTGTGTTTCCCGTCAAAGCTAATGGATGCCAGGTATATATCTGGAGAAATAACTCTATATATTTCATAAAACATATTGAGAACAGAGCCTCTTGCATCTGAACGAGCTTTGGTTACTTGTATCTTTTTCATCATCTTGTCAAGTTCATCAGCCCTGTCTTTAATTGAAGACGCTCTCTTTTTCAGCTTATTCAGATAGCTTTCTTTATTATATATCTTTTCTAAAAAAATACCGGAGATAACTATTAAAATAAATGCCAAAAGTATTCCCAAGAAATACAAAGTTTTGGCTCTTTTTTTCATACTCCTTTCCATTCTAACTTCCTGAGGTAGAAGGCTGATACTGTCTTTATTATATATAAAAGCAAACCCTATAAGACTGGATAAAGACATATCCTTTAAGTCACCGCCATATAAATCCAGGGTCTCTTTGGTTGCATAGATATTTTTGAACTGACCTGCTATTTCTACCGGCAGCTTAAAACTATCTCTTAAAAGATTATCATTCAGTTTTGCGGTCAGCCTCTCCGAACCGCTGATTACAATCTTAGTTATTTCTTTATTAATCATTTCATTCTGGTAAGCATAAAAAGAACGGTTCACCTCTTCGATAAAATCTTTATGCCATTTATCTATATCTTCAATAGATTGAGAAAATCCAAAAGATATAACTCTATTAAATATAACTTTATTTTGTAATATAAATACAAGGTTGCTCGTAGTGTAATCCACGTCTATAAAAAGAAACGGGGCATTTTCAATTTTGTTTTTATAAGCAATATGACACCAATTTAACGCTCCTTCAGAATTTAAAGTTATCCTATCAGTTTTAAGCCCAGCTTTTTCCAGTATTCTAAAATACCTGTTTATAATATCCCGATGAACTATTACCAGCATCACCCTGCTGTATCCATCAGGGCTGGTATATACTATTTGATAATCACTGACTATTTCGCTTGTTGAATAAGGCGTATGTTTTCCTATCTGCAACTCGACCATATTTTTTATCTCTTCGGCATTCGTGGAAGGAAACTCAGGGTTCCTGATAGTGGCAAAATGCGCTGGCAAAGAAATAATAAGGTGATTCGAATCTATTTTAAGTTCTTTGGATACATCTCTTATGATGTTGATAATAATATCTTCGGAAATAGTGCTAATCTTTTTTACCAGCATCCGAGAAATTCTTTTTTCTTTAGGCAAAATCTCCGCCTGTACTATTTTCAGCCAATTCTCATCTATTTCCAAAACAGTTACAATTTTATTGCTTCCAAAAAAAGGCAATTTCACGTTTTACTCCTCGTGCCAATATAATATTTTAGGTCTGTCTTCATCTTTCCGCCTAAGGACACAAGTAATTGTCCTACTTAGCTCTCTTCCTTCGTCTTTCTTCAAAACACCGGAGGAAGTAATCCTGAAAACATCTGATTTTACAGTGCAAATATCATAAGAAATAAGCCTATTTAAAGCCAAAGATTCCTCTGTAAACAGGGGGCCTATATTCCTCATATCTTCTACGGATTTAAAAATATTATCATCTATTGTCCCATCCTTTTCATCACTCGCTTGCCTGAACTTAATCATTCGTTCAGCAAAATCATTACTCAACCCTAAGGCAAGAAATATCGAAAAACTAGCTGTATTAATGTTCGTTTTCCCTTCTCCATATACAGTAATCAAATCTTTAATCTTTGAGAATAACTCCGGGGTCATCCCCTTCACTAAAAGCAATTCTTCCAATATCTGAAATTTTCCATTTTTACATTTATATGGCAGGCTTAAAGACTTATAATAATCATCTTCAGCTCCGCGAGGAGAAACTGCAATGTCCTCATCTCTCCAGTCTATAATAGCATTAGCTATATCAGTTGCCCCTCCTTCATCGATCTCTCCAATAGTTTTTAATAAAGATGTCAGCGCTCCAACTGGCGCATAATTTATATTTATTTTGCTAGTCTCATCCTCTGCGCCATAGAAAACCTCGTCTACGCCAGCTTTATCTTTTAAATGATAGCTTACGCTAAAATAACCCATATCTAATGGTATCTCTTTAAAAAAACTTTCATTATTAGTTAAGTCTTCATTTAATGTGTCGTATGTCTTGCTTTTATCCATAATCAATTCTACAATAGCCCTTTCTATTCCAGCCTTGGCCAAATAATACATTGTCAGCCTGTCTTTAAAATAAGAAGCTAAATTCAGCTGCGAAGAAACTACAGAACCTATACCTATAGCAAATATGGTTAAGAAGCTTAATACCCATACAGTAAGTATTAGTATGCTTCCATTTTTAGTTTTCATTCTTGAGCCGTCTTCACTGAATTACCAAATTCTTTTTTCTGCTCACCAGTTCCTATAGGTATAAATATAGTTTTTGTAAACTGTCCTGCATTTATTTCATTCTTTTTTAAAACCAACTCCAGCCTAACTGCCTGAGGGATGCTATCCTGATCCTCCTTCTTCCATGAGTCCTTCCATTTATATTCACTGCTAAGAGCATCAAGATAACAATAACTAAAAGTTAATTGTTCTACATCTGAAATTACCGGAACAACATAATCGTCATCTATTTTATCTTCTTTATAAACATCCGGATATCTTTTTTCCTCTTTAAAAAGCGTCATTTCATCTTTATCAAAAAAATATGCGATCCTGCCTACTTCAGCTTGAGAGCTTTGCTCAGATGAAGCTGCCTTAACAAGGCCTGGAAAAAAAACAGCATCTTCAGTGCCTTCAAACGGAATACCGGAAAAATCAAAAACATTCCTCATATCTCTGGATAATTTTGTCAAAGTAATAGCAATATCTTTTTCCAACTTCCTGCTTACGTTAGCCCTGCGCCAAACATTTATTGCGTTGAAAAAAGTTGAATATACGGTTACGCTTACCAAAAAAATTATTGTCGTACTTATAAAAAGCTCCACCAGCGTAAAACCTTTATTGCGCTTTATTTTCATATTTTACTAAATACGTATCTAGCGGAATTCTGCCTTTTCTTTTCCCTTCCCGCCACGATAAATTAGTTTTAAGATTATATAAATCTTCGAATTCCACTTCTTCGCCTGAATCCGATTCTTTTCTGTAATCAACAGCTCCCAGCTGCGCATTGAATTCGAACTGCATTCCGGAAGACTCAAACATTTCATTGCTATCTTCCTTAAATTTATCCTTGTCTTCTTTGAATTTAATTTCCGCGTCTGCCATTTTATCCTCAAATACTAGCGCTGCAGTTAAATAATCTTGAGAAATCCTAAGAACATTCAACGAATAAGCAAACCATTGAAGGATCAAAACCAAGCCTAACGATAAGATTGATATGCTAACCATTATCTCTACTAACGTAAAGGCCTGGACTTTATTTTGCCCAGAATTCTTATTACTCTTGCCAGTTAGTAACGTCATCGTTGCTTTCTACTCCGTCAGGTCCAAACGAAAACAGTTCATAGTCTTTTTTATCATTATGCGTGCCCGGAAAACGATATTGGTACAACTTACCCCACGGATCTTTCGGCTCTTTTTTAAGATAAGGCCCATTCCAATTCAGTGATGCTGAAGACGCAGGCTTTGTTAAAAGCGCATTAAGGCCTTGTTCCGTAGTAGGATAACTGCCATTATCCAGTTCATAGAGATCTAACGCCGTAGGCATATTAGCATTTATATCTGCTTTAGCTATGGAAATCCTTGCTTGTTCCGTGCGCCCGGCTAAACGCGGCAATATCATAGCAGCTAAAGCGCTAATAATGATTACCACTAGCATTAATTCGATTAAAGTAAAACCGTATTCTTTTTTCATATCCATCTCCTATCTTACTGCGAGGTTTATTTCAAATATAGGTAAAAGCATTGCAAACACAATAAATCCTACAATCAAACCCATCACTAAAATTATAGCGGGTTCCAGCAAAGAAGTAATTACTTTTGTAATCTTGCGCACTTCCCTTTCATAGAAATGCGCAATCTCCATTAATGCGCTTTCCAAATTACCGCTTTTTTCCCCGACCGCGATCATATTAGACATAAAAGAAGGAAAATAATCGGAATTTTCAACGCCATGCGCTAAAGACGCTCCATCAGTCAAGGACTTCTCTATCTTTTTTAGCTCCGCCTTGAATATTTCATTATCCAATGTCAACATAGAAATATGTATAGCCTGAAGAATGGGTATGCCGCTGCCAAGAAGCACTCCAAAAGACCTGGAAAATCTCGCTAACCCAGTTTTTTTAATAAGACCTCCGAATAAAGGCAATTTTAGTTTAAATCTATCGAGAGCTAATTTTTCTTTTTCATTAATCTTCATTCGTTTAAGTCTGAAAAATATTACGGCTATCACTATTAATACCAAAAATCCATAATTTTTAATCTGCATGCTTGTTGAAACCAACACTCTGGTGATAAAAGGCAGGGCCTGCCCAGACTCTTCAAATAAAACTGTCAATCTCGGCACAGCAAAAGTAATCAAAATAAATATAGTAAGGATCCCTACCAATACTATAAATATGGGATAAGCCAGAGCTGAAACTACTGTTGCCTTCATTTCCTCCTCTTCTTCTCTAAAACCAACTAGCCTGGTTAAGCTATCTTTTAATATCCCACCAATTTCTCCTGCGCGAACCATGTTAACATAAAACGGAGAAAATAAACCTGGATAATTACTTAGCGCGCTGGAAAGCATCTTTCCATCTTCCAATTCTTTATGCAAATAAGACAATACATCTTTCATGCGATTATTATCGGTCTGCTTGAAAATAATGCCTATAGCATCTAAAATAGACACTCCAGATTTGACTAAACTTGCAAGCTGTTGAGTAAATACAGTAATTTCTGCAGGCCGAATTCTTTTGGAAAATATAAAAGAAGGGGCGGCTGTTTTGCCTTTAGCCTCCATCTCTTCGTTAACCTGTATAGGCGTATACCCCATCTGTATTAGATGGGCAATTGCAGCATCCCTGTTATCTTTTTCAAGCACTCCTTCTATAATTTTCTCAGGGCCTTTTTTCGCTTTGTAAGTAAATTTTGGCATATTTACACCATCCAGTTTTTTAAATCTTTTCTACTAACATTGAAAGCTTATTGTCTTTCATTGCTGCAATACCCTTTTTAACATGTATATTCAAATTATCTATCTTAACAATTCCTTTTTCTAAAGTAATGATAAATGACTGGTGAAAATCCAAAACCGTCATTTGACCTTCTTCTCCTGGCAATATAACACTTGAGGCGTTTTTTTTAAATATTACAGAAACGCTTGTTATATCCAACACATTTACTTCAAACATAGCTAGCCTATTCTATCACCTGTACTATTTTTATTATCTCATCTATAGTAGTTAAGCCTCTAGCAACCTTATTCCAGCCAGACATACCAAGCGTTTTCATGCCATTTTTTATAGCCTCTTCTTTTATCACATTAGTCGAAACTCTTTGTAAAATCAATTCTTTTATAGCTTTATTGACAATTAAAATTTCATAAATAGCGGTTCTCCCTTTAAATCCGGTAAGGTTGCATTCGTTACAGCCTTTTCCTTTATAGAAAGCAATTTCGCGACCTTCTAAGTTTTCTTGCACAAATTTTTTGCCTAAAATAGACTCTACTATGCGAAGCATTGCATCATTAGATAAGGCATTATCTTTTTCCTTACAAGAAGGGCATATTAAACGCACTAATCTTTGAGCAATAAACGCCTCAACTGAAGAAGCTAACAGATATGGTTGCACGCCTATGTCTAATAACCTTGTTATAGCGCCTGCAGCATCATTTGTATG